>JAZDFM010000035.1:0-32704 GCA_043807825.1 bacterium
TGATTAGCTTCTTTGGTAATCATATGCGTATGTTTATACGCGTAATTATACCAGCGATTAAAACCTTTTAGCCCGCTAAGCGTGTAAATTGTTTGCATATTGGCCTGCTTCGCAGTCCAATATGTGTCTGAACTTATTCAATTGACGCGTTTAACCGGGCAACAATTTGACCGTTTTTCCGCAATATTGTAAAATATAAAAATAAAGCATTAATTAACTAATTAACTAATTAACTAATTAACTGATTAACCGGTGAATGATAAATTTTCCGGTTGATTGCCAAAAAAATGAAGCATAAAAGTTTTTCCGCGTTTTTAACTAATTTATAAAAAAATCGTATGAACAAAAAAGTCATATATTCTGTTCTGATGATGGCTATTGTCGCCGGTTTGGCTATCGCCGGAACATATGCTTACTTCACCGCCACCAGAACAACAAGCGCCAACCGTTTTGCGGCCGGCACCTTGGATCTTGATGTTGCGGCTAATGGAAATAAGCTTGAGCCTTTTGTTATTGAAAACATGGGAGATAACGCCAATATCAGCGGAACCAAAACTTGGACGGTTAAAAATACCGGGTCTTTGCCAGGCCGTTTATTGGTTCGCTTGCAGAATGTTGTTAACACGGAAAACGGCTGCAATGATCAAGAAAAAGCCGCTGAACCGAATTGCGACACTCCGGGCGATGAAGGAAACTTGGGATCGGCGGTCACTTTGAAGGTGGCTTTGGACGGGATTGACAAAGTGGAATCAACATTAGCGACAGCCAATCAAACCAAAATCGGAACTGATTGGAGTGCTTTGCCGGAAATCGTTTTGCAGGCTGGCGAAGAAAGAACAATCACCGCTCACTGGGCCGCGGATGAAAATTCCTACGGCAATGAAATTCAAGGAGATGACACTCAATTTGATGTGAACTTTCGTTTAATTCAATTGATCAATGGCGCGGCGCCAAGCAATCAATAAAGGTTAGCTGATTAACAAGATGATAAGCGGGGCGGACCGCGCGTCTCCCCGCTTATCATCAATTTTGTATGACAATTATCAGGTTTATTTTGAGTGCGGTTAAATGGTTCATATTGGCAGGCATGACAATCTTGGCTTTATATTTTATCGGTTCAAATTTTAATATTCTCGGAGGCTATCATCCGTTTTTAGTCCAATCAGGCTCAATGGAGCCGGCGATTATGACCGGCGATATTATTGTCGTTAAGAATAAAAATTCATATTTGATCAATGATGTGATTACATTTAAAAATAATTCCGACAGAATCGTCACTCATCGCATCGTCGCAGTAGAGCAAGAGCCGGAAAGAAAATACTCCACCAAAGGCGATGCAAATCGTTCGGGCGATGAAGACATTATCGTTGACGGGCAAGTTATCGGCAAAGTGGCGCTGGTTATTCCCAAACTCGGTTATTTGGCGGCTTTTGCCAAATCGCGTTCCGGATTGCTTTATTTATTGATTATGCCGGCTGTTATTTTTATTTTGGATGAACTATTGAAAATAAAAAAACATGCTAAAGCCAGAAATTAAAAAGTTAGCCGTTTTTTTGATGTTGCTGCATGTTTTTTTAATTAAAACCGATTATACAGATGCTGATATTTTCGCCGAAAGAGTTGTAAACAATAATAAGTTTTCCGCGATTTCCCTTGATTTTTCAACAAAAAATTCTTTTAACAATAGCGCAATTTCTAATCTTTTCCATTCTCTTGGAATTCAGCCCGGAGGTTTTGATTTAGGGGCCGCCAGGGTTAAAGCCGAGACGGATGCCAATTTCAAGTATCGCTTGAAAACGGTTAAAACCAACGGCGATGATTTTTTTTGCGGCCGTTTGAGAGTGAAAGTTTTTAATCGGAGTTTTTTTGAAGTTTTCAGCGGTTCTTTGATGGATTTGTCAATAAATTCCAATTTCGCCAATTCCGATCCCAAAGATTTTATATTTTTCGTAAGTTTGGACGAACAGAACCAGGAGCTTAAGAATAAAATATGCGAGTTTGATTTTGATCTGAAAACTTACCGCGATAATCCCGACGAGCAAGGCGGAATTTTCGCCCGGCGTTTGATCGGCAATGTTGTTTCCAGCGGAAGTTGGTAATTTTTGTTATAATTAAATCATATGTTGGATAAAATAAAAAAATATCTTGATTCTGGTTTTTATCGCTTGTTTGCGAGGATCTACATGATTTTTGTTTTTTTGGTAATTATTTTTTCGGCGAATATTTTCGGCCCATGGCATAGCTTCACTAATAAATCCGATTCCATGAATCCGGCGATTGACCGGGGAAGTTTGACGATTGTTAAAAGTTTCCCCAAGTATAATATCGGTGATGTTATTTCTTATTACGCCAAAAACGACGGGCAAGAAGAAATTATCACCCATCGCGTTATGGATATCGGCGGCAATGTCTACACGACCAAAGGCGATGCCAATGATGTCGCCGATCGCGAGCTGGTCAAGCCGCGCTTGATTATCGGCAAAGTGGTTTTTGTCATCCCTTATCTTGGACACGCGATCGCTTTCGCCAAAAGTTTGATCGGCACATGGCTGTGCATTATTATTCCGGCCATGATTATTCTCGGTTCGGAGCTAATTAGAATTTTTTTTGAATTGGAGAAAATTGAAAGGGAGAGGAGAAGCAATTAATTTCAAGCTATGTTTTTTAAGATGATTCCGATAAGTATTTTAGCGAATATATTTTCTTTGTTCACGCGGTAAAATTTATTCTGTCCGATTTTTTCTTTTGTGAATAATTTCGCCTGTTCCAAAATTTTTAAGTGCTGTGACGCCAGCGGGCGGGATATTTTTAAAGTTTTCGCGATATCGCCCGCCGACATTCGCGATCTGACGCTTAAAAGCTGAAAAATGCGGTGCCGATTGATATCACCTAAAGCTTTGAACGAAGTGGTTAAAAAAATTTCTTTTTTATCGTTAAAAATTTTTTTTAAGTCAGCCTCCTTAAGCATGAATAAATTATAACATTTAATATTGAAATTGCATAGTGTTGACATTTTTGAAAATGTATTGTATATTTTACCATGAAATCGCCTGCATGATTGGGCGCTTTTTATTTTATAAATATTATGGAAATAAGAAATATCGCCATTATAGCCCATGTTGACCATGGGAAAACAACTTTGACGGACAGGTTGATGCAACAGACAGGCATGACCGAGCCGGGCGCGAGCATGGATTCAAACGCCTTGGAGCTTGAAAGAGGCATAACTATTTATTCAAAAAACACTTCCATCATGTATAAAGGCGTGAAGATCAATATTGTTGACACGCCCGGACACGCGGACTTTGGATCAGAAGTGGAAAGGGTTTTGCGCTCCATAGATTCGGTTCTTTTAGTCGTGGACGCGCAAGAAGGCCCTATGCCGCAGACGAAATTCGTGCTGAAAAAATCTTTGGAATTGGGATTGAAGCCGATCGTGGTAATCAATAAAATTGACAAGCCGGCGGCCAGGGTTGATTGGACTTTGGAGAAAATTTATGAATTGTTTTTGGATTTGGGAGCCAATGACGAACAGCTTGATTTTACCACCGTCTATGCCATCGCGCGGCAAGGGATAGCTAAAAGAAATATGGAAGACCAAGGCGTGAATTTGGACCCTCTCTTGGATGTCGTTTTGGAAAAAGTCAAACCGGCTTCATCGGCCGGAGCGGACGAATTGCCTTTGGTAATCCAGCCGTTCAATTTGGCTTATGACAGTTTTATCGGCAGATTAGCCATCGGAAGAATTTATTCAGGCTCGGCCAAACAAGCCGATACGGTGATTATTAAAAAACCGAACGGAGAAATCAGAACCGGGAAAATCACGAAATTATTCACTTTTGAAGGTGTGAACAGAAAAGAAGTCAAACAAGCCCAAGCCGGAGATATCGCCATGATTGCCGGATTGCCGGATATTTATATCGGAGAAACAATATGTTCGTCCGAAAGCCAAGAGCCTTTGCCCGCCATTTCCATAGATCAGCCGACCATTTCATTGAATTTTTTGGTGAATAATTCCCCGTTCGCCGGCCGTGAAGGCAAATATGTGACCAGCAGGCAGATAAAAGACCGTTTACAGAAAGAGTTGGAAGTCAATGTCGGATTGAAAATTGATTTTTCTTCCGGAGATTATTACAAAGTGTACGGGCGCGGGGAATTGCATATCGCCATACTTTTGGAAAATATGCGCCGCGAAGGTTTTGAATTGCAAGTTTCCCAGCCGACAGTAATAGTTAAAGAAGAAAACGGCGCCAAATTTGAACCGTTTGAAGAAGTTACCATAGACATTCCGCAGGAAATGTCCGGAATTGTCATTGAAAAAATGTCAAAAAGAAAAGGCATTATGAAAGAAATGAATCCGGAACATGCCGGAGTGAGAATTGTTTTTGAAATTCCAGTGAGAGGACTTTTGGGCTACCGCAATGAATTTATGGTTGACACGAGGGGAGAGGGAATAATCTGCTCGCATTCGGCCGGTTTTAAGCCTTATGCCGGAGAGATTTCTAAAAATGATTTTGGCTCAATGATTTCAATGGCGAGCGGAAAAGCTTTGGCGTTTTCTCTTTTTAATCTTCAGGAGCGCGGAGTTTTGTACATCGGCGCCAATACGGAAGTTTATGAAGGCATGGTCATAGGCAATGTCGCCAAAGGAAACGACTTGGAAGTCAATCCTATTAAAGGCAAACAGCTTACCAATATGCGCGCTTCAGGATCGGATGAAGCCATCAGGCTTACGCCGCATTATGAAATAACTTTGGAAAGAGGCTTGGGGATTATGAAACAAGACGAATATCTTGAAGTCACTCCGAAAAGCGTAAGGCTGAGAAAAACCAATCTGACAAAAAACGACAGAGTAAAAGCCGAAAGGGGGAAATAACAGAGCGAAAATAAAAAAAGCCGAGGGATTAACCCTCGCTTTTTTAATAAATGAAAATGTAGTATAATTACAAGCATGAAAATAATTGAAAAATTAAAAAAGATTTTCAAGGTAGTCGGTCCGGGAGTGATTACCGGCGCGGCCGATGATGATCCGTCCGGCATCGCCACTTATACTCAAGCCGGAGCGAAATTTGGATATAGCCAGCTTTGGACAATAATATTCATACTGCCTTTGATTACAGCCACGCAGGAAGCGTGCGCCCGCATTGGAGCGGTTACCGGCCGAGGAATAGCGGCCGTAATAAAAAAACATTACAGCAAAAAGATTTTATTTTTCACGGTTTGCCTGATTTTAATCGCCAATACCATAAATATCGGGGCGAATATCGGAGCCATGGCCGAAGCCGCCCGCTTGATAATTCCGTTGAACTTCAGTTTACTGGCTTTGTTTTTTACTTCCGTTATTTTGATTTTGGAGATTTTTTTGTCTTACAGGACATATGCCAGCGTTTTAAAATGGTGCGCCTTGTCTTTAATCGCTTATCCGGCGACGGTTTTTTTGGCTAACCATCCTTGGGGCGAATTGGCAAAAGCGACTTTTATTCCGCATATTGAATTCAATTTCGGATTTTTATTCATCATTGTCGGAGTTTTAGGCACGACAATTTCTCCTTATATGTTTTTTTGGCAAGCTTCCGAAGAGGTGGAAGAAGAAAAAAGTTTGCGCATATTCAACAATGGCAAGCCGAAATTGAGCAAAATGTTCATTAAAAATTTAAGGCTTGATAATTTTATCGGCATGCTGTTTTCTCAAATCGCGGCTTGGTGCATCATAGTTGTCGCCGGAACGGTTCTGCATAACAACGGCCTTGCCGGAGTGGAAAACGCGGCAGACGCGGCTAAAGCGCTTGAGCCTTTGGTGAATACTTTTCCAAACGCCGGAATGCTGGCTAAAATTATTTTCGCTTTCGGGATAATCGGCCTCGGCCTTTTGTCGGTGCCGGTTCTTTCGGCGTCGGCTTCTTACGCGGTTTCGGAAGCTTTAAACTGGAAGCAGGGTTTGAATCTGAAATTTAAAAAAGCGCACGGCTTTTACGGAGTTATCACCGTGGCGACAATGATCGGATTGATGATAAATTACATCGGCGTCAATCCGATAAAGGCTTTGATTTTTACGGCGGTTATCAATGGTTTGGTGGCGGTGCCTCTGTTGTTTTTAATCAATAAAATCGCCAGCGACGGCAATATAATGGGCAAATACAAAAGCGGCTCGCTTTCGCGGATTTTTCTCCGGCTCACTTTTATTATTATGTTTTTATCAAGCATAGCCATGTTTGTGTCTTTTATGTTATAATGGGACTGCCACAGAATGCCATATTCGCCCTAAATTTCCAAATTTCGGTAAATTTTTTAAAAAATGTTTTCGCCGATATAACCATATCGCCTCAAACATTTTTTAAAAAATTTACTCAAAATTGTGAAAATTTATGCTCGAAAGAGCATTCTGCGGCAGTCCCATTCAATAATTTATAACTAACTTTATTTTATGCAAAATTTATTCAAACGGATCAGGCACGCGATAAATGGCGCGATTATTCATTTTATGGCGTCAGGCTTGGTTTTGGCCATGGCCGCGGTTTTGATAGTCTGGACTGATTTTTTCTTGAGGCTTGTTATTGGGCTTTTCACGGTAGTCGTCGCTTACATGTTTTTTTATTTGGCTTATAAAACATGGAAGATAAAAAAAGCCATTGAGAAATATTTAAAATCATAATATGCCGTTGAATCCGACTATTTCAAAAAAAGAAGACGCGGTTTTTACTCCGAATGAAAATGTTAAAAAATTATTTCAGGCCATATACCGCGAAAAAAATAAAATTGAAGAAGAAAGCGATTCGCCCAAAATAAAAGTTTCGGAGCTGATTTCAAGGCTGGCTTTTTATTATGAAAAAATACGCAATTCTGTTGACTACAAAGAAGAATATCTTTTAAGGAAAGATTCCATTTTAAGAAGTTTGAAAAGGCAGATTTTCATTGAAGGTTCAATAAAAACTGTTAATGCCGAGGATGTGGCGAAAAATCTTCTCGTTGAATTGATCAGGGCCGGATATATCCAGAATAATAAATTGCCTGAAACAAAAATTGGAGAAACAGCCGAAATAATAAGCAAATATTTGTCATTGAGATCATTGGCTTTGCCCAAGATAGCCGATGAAAGAGAAAGAAATAAAATAGGCCGATGGATTTTTAATTTGGCGGCCGCGGAGATTGAAGAAAAATTGGATGTTAATCCCGTGTTGCGGGCCACCGTGGGCAACATATATGAATTGTTGTCCAAGAATATAATTTTGCCCAACGCGCCGGACGGCGAATCAATTTACAAATCAGACAGGGATATACAAATATATATCGGCATCCATCGCGTTTTTGTCAAATTTGACAGCGATATGCTGGAATTCTTGTTAGTTAAATATTATAATTCAAATTGGCCTAAAGCCGGAGAAAAAGAGATAAAATATTTTGCCGATCATATTGAAGCGGTGAGGGCGGAAATCGCCGCTCAAATGAATCATCCTCTCGCCGCCCAGCTTAATAAAATAATCAATCGCTATTCGGTTTATTTCGCTATTTTAAATGATGTCATAAGCGAAGATCCGGTCGGAGTTTATGAAAATTTCAATAACGATCCCAAAGCTTTTCCGCGCTTGATCAAAAAAATCGCGCAAAAAAGGTATCATGAAGCGAAAGTAAAATTGCGCCGAGCGGCTTTCAGGAGCATTATTTACATATTTTTGACTAAAATGATTTTGGTTTTTATTCTTGAAGTTCCGGTAACTTTATGGTTCGGCGAGCTGTTGAATTACAATTCTTTGGCCGTCAATATCATTTTTCCGCCGCTGCTGCTGTTTTTGATAGTGATGTTCACGAGAATGCCTTCGGAAGCGAATACGAATCAAATAGTCCAGGGAGTGTCGGAAATAGTGTTTAAAGAAAAAGAGCGCAAAGATCTTATCGTTTTAAGGCAGATTTCAAAGCGCGGAAAAGGAGTAAGCGCGGTTTTCTCAATAATTTACGCCATTACTTTTTTTATAACTTTCGGGCTGGTGATTTCCGCTTTAAACAGGATACATTTTAATTTCGTGAGCATTATAATTTTCCTTTTCTTCCTTACTTTGGTGAGTTTTTTCAGTTTGAGAATCAGAAAAGTGGCGCGGGAAATGTACATAATTGAAAGGCGGGACAGTATAGTTTCATTTATCGCCGATTTCTTTTATGTGCCGGTTGTGAAAGTGGGAAAATGGCTCAATGAGAAATTTTCGCGCTTGAATTTTTTGGTGTTTGTTCTTGATTTCATAATTGAAGCGCCGTTTAAAATTTTTGTTGACATAGCCGAAGAATGGACCAAATATGTAAAAGAAAGAAAAGAAGAAGTGATGTGATTATATGGCCATATTATACATTGTCGGCACGCCGATAGGCAATTTGGAAGATATAAGTTTGAGAGCTCTTCGTATTTTGGGCGAAGCTGATTTTATTTTATGCGAAGATACGAGAGTGACCGCGAAACTGCTTGCTCGCTATGGCATTAAAACTCCGGCGATTTCTTATCATCAGCATTCTGACGCAAACAAAGAAAAGCGAATTATAGATCTGTTGGCAAGCGGAAAAAATCTTGCTTTGGTTTCGGACGCCGGAACGCCGGGGATTTCAGATCCTGGAGGAAAACTCGCCGGCGCCGTGATTGAAAAATTCGGCGATAATGTTAAAATTGAATCAATACCGGGTCCGTCGGCTATTACCGCGGCTTTGTCAATTTCCGGCATGCCGGCGGATAAATTTATTTTCATGGGTTTTCCTCCGCATAAAAAAGGCCGGCAGACTTTCGTGAAAAAAATCGCGGATAGCGAATACACGGCTGTAGCGTACGAATCAAAGCACCGGATAATAAAATTTTTGGAAGAGCTGGAAAAAGTTTTAAATCCAGGCGCGCGAATTGTTGTATGCCGCGAGCTGTCAAAAATGCACGAAGCTGTTTATCGCGGAGAAATTGGCGAAGTGATAAAAAAATTGAAAGAAAATAAAAATAATCAAAAAGGCGAGTTTGTTGTTATTGTGGATAAATAATTATTTTATGGCTGAAAGATTTTATATTACAACCCCGATATATTATGCCAACGGAGAGCCGCATATCGGTCATACTTACACCACGGTGGCGGCTGATATTTTGGCGCGGTGGCATCGCGAGACAGGACATGAAACTTTTTTTTCATCCGGCATGGACGAGCATGGGGCTAAAATTGAAGAAAAAGCGCGCGAGATGAAAATTGAACCGCAAGAATATGTTGACGGAATCGCGGCTGAATTTCAATCGGCCTGGGAAAAATTGAATATTTCCAATGACAATTTTTTGCGCACTACCGGCGCCGCGCATATTGAAGCCGTCCAAAAAGCTTTGCGTTTTATGCATGATAAAGGCGACATTTATTTGAGTAAATACGAAGGCTTGTATTGCCGAGGATGCGAGCAGTATAAAAGCGAGCGCGATTTGATCAACGGATTATGTCCGGACCATCAAATCGCTCCGGAAAAAATGAGCGAGGAATGCTATACTTTCAGGATGTCAAAATATCAGGATGAATTGTTGAAAAAAATAAAAAAAGGCGAATTGCGCGTTTTGCCGGATAACAGAAAAAAAGAAATTATAAGCTTTTACGAAAAAGAAGGATTGGAAGATGTGTCGTTTTCAAGAAAAAATGTCAACTGGGGAATCCCTGTTCCGTGGGACAAGCCGCATACGGTTTATGTCTGGGCGGACGCTTTTTTGAATTATTTGACAGGCCTTGGCTGGGACGGGACAAACGGCGATAAATTAAAATTTTGGCCGCCGTCGGTTCATCTGATGAGCAAAGATATTTTGCGCGTTCACGCCACTATTTGGCCGGCCATGCTTTTGTCTTTGGGGCTGCCTTTGCCGAAAACAATATTCGCGCACGGATATTTCTTGATTGACGGGCAGAAGATGAGCAAGTCAATAGGCAATGTAATCAAGCCCGATGATTTGATAAAAAGATACGGAGTTGACGCCGCGCGCTATTTGATAATCAGCGCCGCGGTTTTCGGCAATGACGCCGACATCGGCTATGGAAAATTTGATGAAAAATACAACGCTGATTTGGCCAACGGCCTTGGCAATCTTGTCGCCAGAATATCAAATTTGCTGGAAAAAAACGGTTTGGAATTAAAATTGAAAGCAGGCAGAGATAAAAAATTGGCCAAATCGCATAAAGATTGCATGGAAAACTTCAAGTTTGACGAATCTTTGAAATTGCTATGGCAAAAATTGCGCGCCGCCGATGAATCTTTAAGCTCGGCCAAGCCGTGGAAAATGGAAGATAAGAAAAAAATTAAAAAAATTCTTGAACCGATTGCCCAAGACATTCTGAATGCGGCTGTTTTGTTGAAACCGTTTATGCCCGAATCGGCCGAAAAAATCATTAAGCAGTTTACGGATAAGCAAATCAAAAAAAATGAACCTTTATTTTTAAGAATTTAAAATTATATGGCCGTGGTTGATATTATTTTTTTAATTATTCTCGCCGGATTTATTTTTTACGGATTGTTTTTCGGATTGATAAGAACTCTTGGTTCGCTTTTGGGAGTCGCCGCCGGTTTGTGGCTGGCTTTTGTTTTTTATCCTTATGTTTTCGGCTGGACGGAAAATTTATTCTTCGGGCATGAGGCGGCCGGGAAAATAATTATTTTTTTCATATTGTTCGCGCTGATAAACAGGTTTATAGGTTTTGTTTTCGCCTTGCTTGATCGGACATTTGATTTGCTTTCGGTGATTCCGTTTCTGAAAACAATCAACCGTTTGGCCGGCGCGGTTTTGGGTTTTATTGAAGGCGGTCTGGTTTTGGGGCTGATTTTGATTTATGCCGGCCAATTTTTTTCAGCCGGCTGGCTGAACGGTTCGCAAGCCGCTCCGTTTTTGATTAAATTCGCCGGAACAATTTCCCGCTTGTTTCCCGGGCTTATCAATATGGCGGCGGAATTATGAAAATTATAAAGATAAATTCAAATAAAATTTCGCCCGATCAGGCGGATTTTATTGTTGATTATTTGAAAAGCGGCAGGACTATGGCGTATCCTACAGACACGGTCTACGGGCTGGGATGCGACGCGAGAAACGCGAAAGCTATTGAAAAAATAAATAAAATCAAAGAACGGACGGATCCGAAGCCGTTTTTGGTTTTAATCAGCGATTTAAAAATGCTGGAAAAATATTGTTTTGCCAATTTTGAGCAGATTGAATATTTGAAAACTGTTTGGCCTGCCTCGTCGGCAGGCGGGCCCGGGCCTGTTACCGCGATTTTAAAACGCCGGCGGAATTTGCCTTCCGAATTATCCGGAGGATTGGACAGTATAGCTGTTAGATTGCCTAAAAATGATTTTTTGGTTAAAATAATCAGAAAAGCCGGATTTCCGATCGTATCAACAAGCTTGAATATAAAAGGCGGAAAACCGCTGGCGGATGTTGAAAATTTGGAAAAATATTTCAAGTTTAAACCCGATTTGGCCGTTGATGCCGGAAAATGCGGAAAAATAAAACCTTCAAGATTGGTTGATATCAGGGATATGGAAAATATAAAAGTATTGAGAAAATAATTTTTAATTTAAAGAAATGGATTCCCGCTTTCGCGGGAATGACAGAGGGGCCTATGTTAATAGACACTCACGCGCATGTGAATTTCAACGCTTTTAAAGACGATGCCGACGATGTTATTCGCCGTTCTTTGGCGTCTGATACTTGGATGATTTTAGTGGGAGCGGAAGTGAAAACTTCCAAGCGCGCTTTGGAATACGCCAATAAATATGAAAAAGGAGTTTATGCCGCGGTCGGACTTCATCCGATGCACACTCACGAACAAAAAGCCGGCGGCGATGATTATGATTTTACGACAAGATGCGAAGAATTCAGCTATGATGTTTATGAAAAGCTGGCGCAGTTTAAAAAAACGGTGGCAGTCGGCGAAATCGGGCTGGATTATTATCATGTTGACATAAAAAATCCTGGCGCGCCGGCCATCAAGCAAAAACAAAAAGAAATTTTTGAACGCCAGCTTGAGCTGGCCAAAAATTTGAAACTGCCCGTGATTATCCATTGCCGTCAAGCCCATGATGATATGCTGGAAATTTTAAGGAAATTCAAAAAAAATTGGAAAGACGGCGCGCCGAAAGACAAACCATGGGGGGTGATGCATTGTTTTTCCGGCGACGAAGAATTGGCTTGGCAGTATTTCGGCTTGGGGCTTAATGTGTCATTTACCGGTTTGATAACTTTTTCGGCGCAATGGGATGATTTGATCAGGCGTTTGCCCAATGACAGGTTTATGGTTGAAACCGATTGCCCTTATATGACTCCGGAGCCTTTCAGGGGGCAGAGAAACGAACCTGTTTTGGTGAGAAAAGTCGCCGAAAGAATAGCGGAAATTAAAAATTTAAGCTTTGAAAGGATCGCCGAATTAAGCGCGGCGAACGCCAGAAAGCTGTTCAGTATATGAAAGAAAAATTTGACAATAGGCGCGAGCAAGCGCCAGAAGAAGAAAATAAAAGAGAAAAATTTGAAAATTTGATTGATGAACTTGGGGTCAATTCGATGGAAATTACCAGTTTTTACGCGCAAAAAATCAGTAAAATGCCCGGATTGGAAATAAAGAAGTTTGAAGATATAATCAAATACGCTAAATTCAGAATGGAACGGCAAGAATGGGACAAGGCTTATTATTATCTTAATTTTATTTTTTTTGACGCATTCAGAGATTCCGAAAATGTTGTAAAAAATAAAAACCGGAACCAAATAATAGATTTAATGAATGAATGTTTGGAAAATTTGAGGATAAAAAAGCAATAAGTTTGATTATTGACTATTTTTGTTTTTTACTGTATAAATATGAACGAGCTATTTGACGAAAATAAAAATTGGTGGCGGCCGGCCGTAATTATGTTCGCTAAATCGTCGGTCTGGATAGCCGCGCCCGTGATTATCGCTTTATTGATAGGCAAATGGCTTGACAATAAATATAACAGCGCGCCATGGCTTACGCTTGTTTGCATCGGCGCGTCTTTTGTATTATCCATGGCCGGACTTATCAAAGAAACGGCCGAAGAGTACAAAAGAATAGAAAGAGACGCGAAAAACAGCGTTAAAAAATAAATATGGAAGAATTGGAAATTTCCGCATCGCATCAAGCGCCAAACGAAATAAAAACCGAGAATACATTGTTTGCCGAACCGATTTTCAAAACAGATCATTTTTTGATAACGAATTCATTGTTGAATACCTGGATTGTCGTTTTCGCGGTTGTTGTTTTCTGTTTGTTTTTCAAATCAAGAATCAGAATGGTGCCTCGGGGAATCCAGAATGCGGTTGAAGCTGTTATTGAAACAATGCTCGGCATATTTGATTCGGTGACAGGCTCGCGGGAGAAAACTTTAAAATATTTTCCGTTTGTTTTAAGCTTTTTCGTTTTTATACTGCTTAACAATTGGCTCGGGCTTTTGCCCGGAGTCGGTTCAATAGGCTATGTGGCGTCGGAGCATGGGGAAAAAATTTTTATTCCGTTTTTGCGGGGAGGGACAGCTGATTTGAATACGACTTTGGCGCTGGCGGTAATCGGCGTGGTTTTCAGCCATATTTTTTCAGTCATGGCTTTGGGTTTTTGGAAATACATAAACAAGTTTTTGAATATAAAAGCGCTTTTGGAAATACCGGGGAAAATTATTAAAGACCCGACAATCATAGTTGTTAATCCTATTAAGATATTTGTGGGTATTATTGAAATAGTGGGAGAATTCGCCAAAGTGGCGAGCCTGTCGTTCCGTTTGTTCGGAAATATTTTTGCCGGAGAAGTTTTACTGGCGTCAATGTCGGCTCTGCTGGCTTTCGGTTTGCCGATTCCATTTATGTTTTTGGAAATAATAGTCGGCATGATACAGGCGTTTATTTTTTCAATATTGATTTTGGCGTATCTGACTATGAATACGGCAGAAGAAGAGCATTAAATTATAAATAGCAACATTTAATGGCTAACCTGAATTTATAAAATTTTCTACTGCGGAACTCGCCACGACAAAAGTGTCGCGGCTCAAACAGTCCTCGCACGAAAATTTTACAAATTCAGGTTAGCCAACTTACTAATATAAATAATTAAAATTTATGGACATCACAATGTTATCCAAAGCCTTGGCCATCGGCATCGGTTCAATCGCTCCGGCGATCAGCATCGGAATGATTGGCGCGAAAGCCATGGAATCAATCGGGCGAAATCCGGAAGCCGCGGGAAAAATTTTAGTTCCGATGCTTTTGGCATCAGCTTTCGCCGAAGCGGTTGCCATTTACGCTTTGGTTATCGCGTTCAGCATCAAATAAATTTAGTTGTTTTACGGACTGCCTCAGTTAATCTGGGGCAGAGGTAAAATTATTAAAAATATGTCATTGCGAGCGACTGACCCGCCCGCCTCGCAATGACAAAAGTATTTATGAATTCTTTAATAGAAACATTTCATATTGATTGGCGTTTATTGTCGGCTCAAATTTTTAATTTTGCCGTTGTTTTCGCGGTGTTATATTGGTTTGTTTTCAAGCCGATCGGAAAAATAATGGCCGAGAGGACTTCCAAAATTGAAAAAGGGCTTGATGACGCGAAAAAAGTTGAAAAGAAATTGGAAGAAACGCGAATTGAGTTTGATAAAGCATTGTCTGAAGCCAAAAAGCAGGCTAACGCGATTTTGGAAAAAGCCGCCGAAGAAAGCGAAGTCAGAAAGCAAGAAATGATTGTTCGCGCCAAAGAAGAAATAGGGCAGATTATAAATCAGGAAAAACGGAAAATGCAGGACGAGAAAGCGGCCACGCTCAAAGAAATAAAAAAACAAGTCGCCGATTTGGCGATTGCCGCGGCTGAAAAAATTTTGGGCGAAAAAATAAATGAAAAGAAAGACATGGAAATGATTAAAAAGATTATAAAATAATTGTAAAACAATTAAGATGAAGATAAAAACCAAACAATACGCTATGGCATTATGCGAATCGCTTAACGGAAAATCGTCCGCCGAGGTTAAGCCCGTCATAAAAAAATTCGTTGAATTGCTGGCTGAAAAAAAATTTTTGTCTAAATCAAGCAAAGTAATAAGCGAATTTGAAAAAATTTGGAATAAAAATAACGGCATTGTGGAATTTGAAGCGGAGAGCGCCGGCAAATTGGACAAGGCCGCCGGCAAATCGCTTGAAACTTATGTGGCTCTGGCTTCGGGAGCTGAAAAAGTCGTTATAAAAGAAAAAATTGACAAGAATATTTTAGGCGGAGTGATAATCAGATATGGCGACAAAGTGTTAGACGCAAGCCTGAAGACGCAGTTGCATGAATTAAAAAATAAATTAATAAAATAAAATTAAAAATCATATATGAGCGCTACAAAAGATTTTATCGTTGAACAATTAAAAGAAAGGATTTCCGATTTTAAAGCCGAAGCGAAACTGCAGACAGTCGGCAAAGTGATTGAAGTTGGAGACGGCATAGCCAAAATTGAAGGCATATCCGATGTGATGATGTCGGAGATGCTTGAATTTAAAACATCCGGCGGTCCGGTTTTGGGCGTGGCGTTCAATCTTGAAGAAGACAGCGTCGGAGCCATAATTTTGGGAGATTATGTCGGCATAAAAGAAGGCGACGAAGTCCAATGTTTGAAGAAAATTTTGGAAGTTCCGGCTGGAGAATCATTGATTGGCAGGGTAGTGGATTCTTTGGGACAGCCTATTGACGGAAAAGGGGAAATTGAAGCTGACAAATATTATCCTGTTGAAAAAATAGCCCCGGGCGTAATTACGAGGCAATCGGTCACTCAGCCTTTGCAGACGGGAATTAAAGTTATAGACGCCATTATTCCCATCGGCAGAGGGCAAAGGGAGCTTATAATTGGAGATCGCCAAATCGGGAAAAGCGCCATAGCCATAGATACTATTATCAACCAAAAAGGGCAGAATATAAAATGCGTTTATGTGGCGATAGGCCAGAAAGAATCAAAAGTGGCGGGAATGGTGGCAAAGCTTGAGCAGGCCGGCGCCATGGCTTATACCACTGTCGTGCTTGCCGGCGCGTCGGCTCCGGCATCTTTGCTTTATGTCGCGCCTTACGCGGGTTGCGCCATGGCGGAATATTTTTTGGATAAAGGCGAAGATGTGTTGATAGTCTACGACGATTTGTCAAAACACGCTGTTGCTTATCGCGAAATTTCTCTTTTATTGAAGCGTCCTCCTGGCCGCGAAGCTTATCCCGGAGATGTTTTTTATCTTCATTCAAGGCTGTTGGAGCGCGCGTGCAAATTGAACAAAGAATACGGAGGCGGTTCAATCACGGCTTTGCCGATTATTGAAACGCAGTCAGGCGACATGTCAGCATATATTCCAACCAATGTAATTTCCATCACTGACGGCCAAATATATTTGGTGCCAGAATTGTTTTATCAAGGCAGCCGTCCGGCGGTTGATGCCGGCTTGTCCGTTTCCAGGGTGGGAAGCGCGGCTCAGATTAAAGCCATGAAAAAAGTCGCGGGAAAAATGAAGCTTGAAGCCGCGCAATACCGCGAATTGGCGGCTTTCGCGCAATTCGGTTCGGATTTAGATAAAGACACGCAAGCTAAATTGGAGCGAGGCAAAAGGCTTGTTGAAGTATTTAAACAGAGCCAGTACAGCCCGGTGTCCGTGGCCAGCCAAGTTTTGATTTTTTACGCTTTGATTAACGGTTTTATTGATGACGCGCCGGTGGAAAAAATATCCGAATTTGAAGAAGGCTTGCATAAATATTCAGTGGTTTCCGGAGCGGATATTTTGAAAGAAATTGAAGAGAAAAAAGATTTGAGCGACACATTGGAAGAAAAAATGAAAAGTCTGATCAAAGATTATAGGAATAATTTGGATTATTTAATTAAATAATAGTCTGTGAGATTGCTTCGTCGCTGAAGCTCCTCGCAATGACAATTGGAATTCATGCCAAGCTCAAGGGACATAAAAAGCCGGATAAAATCCATCGGCAACACCAAGAAAATTACGCGAGCCATGGAAATGGTGGCGGCGACCAAAATGCGCCGCGCGGTTGAAGCTGTTCTTAAAACGAGGACATACGCTAATTTGAGCTGGCTGACGGTTTTGAATTTGGCGGCGGCGGCAAAAGAAAATAACATCGTATTGCACAGGCTGTTGACTCCGAGAAAAGAAATAAAAAAAGTGGGGATAATTTTAATCACTTCCAACAGGGGTTTGTGCGGCGGATTCAATTCGGCGGTTATAAACAAGGTTCATGAATCAATAAAAAAATACCATTCTCTCGGAGAAAAAGCAATGGTTGAAGCTGAATTCGTTTTAATCGGAAAAAAAGGAGCGGCTATTCATCGCCGCGGGCATGAAATAGTCGCTGATTTTCCCAAACTTGATTTGGTGAGCGAAGTAAAAGAAATAGTTCCGGTGGCGGAGTTGATTATCGGAGATTATTTAAGCGGAAAATACGATAAAGTCATAGTCGCGTACACTGATTTTATCAGCGCGAGCAAACAGATTCCGCGAATCAAGCAGATTTTGCCGATTGAAATTGATAAAACCGATGAATATCTCGGTATCGTCGGGCAGGATAGCCGAATCGGCTTGGATAAAGAATTTGTCGCGGGAAAAGAAAAAAAATATTTGCAAAAAGGCAAGTTTAATTATGAATACGCTTTTGAGCCGAGTCCGGAAGAAGTTTTAAATGAAATGCTGCCGAGATTGATTGAAATACAGCTTTATCAAGCTTTGCTTGAAGCCAACGCTTCGGAGCATTCCGCCCGCATGGCCGCCATGCATCAGGCCACGCAAGCGGCCGGAGATATGGTGAAAGAGCTCACTTTGTCGTACAACAAAGCAAGGCAAGCCGGCATTACCGCGGAAATCGCCGAAATATCGGCGGGCGCGAACGCGTTAGCATAGCATGATAAATGAATATTAAATAATATTAAATAATATGTCTGAAAAAACAAATAAACAAGGAGTGGTAAAACAGGTAATCGGCGCGGTCGTTGATGTGCAATTTGAAGGAGAATTGCCGAAAATCTATAACGCGCTGGAAATTGATAACCATGGAAAAAAATTGACGCTTGAAACTCAGCAACATTTGGGAGCCAATGTCGTGAGAACGATCGCCATGGGATCCACGGACGGGATAAGGCGCGGAGATGAAGTTGTCAATACCGGAGACAATATCACCGTTCCGGTCGGCGATGAAACTTTGGGAAGGATTTTCAATGTTTTGGGCGAAGCCGTGGACGGTTTTGAAAATGTTAAAACTAAAACAAGGTATCAGATACACAGGCCGGCGCCGAAATTCGTTGAGCAGTCAACCAAAGCTGAAATTTTGGAGACCGGAATTAAGGTGATTGATTTGATCTGCCCTATTTTAAAAGGCGGAAAAGTCGGATTGTTCGGCGGAGCCGGAGTGGGAAAGACCGTTGTCATACAGGAATTGATAAATAACATCGCCAAGGCGCACGGAGGAGTGTCGGTTTTCGCAGGAGTCGGAGAAAGAACGCGTGAAGGCAACGACCTTTATAATGAAATGAAAGACGCTAAAGTTTTGGATAAATTGGCCATGGTTTTCGGACAGATGAACGAACCGCCGGGAGCCAGAGCGAGGGTGGCGTTAAGCGGTTTGTCAATCGCCGAATATTTCCGCGACGAAAAGAATAAAGATGTTTTGCTGTTTATTGATAATATTTTTAGATTCACACAAGCCGGTTCAGAAGTGTCAGCTTTGCTCGGCCGAATGCCTTCGGCCGTTGGTTACCAGCCGACTTTGGCCACTGAAATGGGAGAATTGCAGGAGCGCATAACTTCAACCGACAAAGGGTCAATCACTTCAATTCAGGCGGTTTATGTGCCGGCCGATGATTTGACCGATCCGGCTCCGGCAACAACTTTCGGACATTTGGATTCAACGGTTGTGCTGTCGCGAAATTTGTCAGAGTTGGGAATTTATCCGGCCGTGGATCCGCTTGATTCTTCTTCGGTTATTTTAGATCCGAAAATAGTCGGAGACGAACATTATAAAATCGCGCGCCGAGTGCAGAAAATTTTGCAAAGATATAAAGATTTGCAGGATATTATCGCGATTTTGGGAATGGAAGAATTGTCGGATGAAGATAAAATAACCGTGGCGCGGGCGCGAAAAATGCAAAGATTTTTATCCCAGCCTTTCGCGGTGGCGGAAACATTCACCGGCCATAAAGGAAAATATGTCAAATTGTCCGACACCATAAAAGGATTCAAGGAAATTTTGGACGGAAAGCATGATGATAAGCCGGAAGGCGATTTTTATATGAAAGGCGGAATTGAGGAAGTGGGGAAATAAATTTTTTTGTCAATTCACTTATTTTTTTGTCATTCCCGCGAAGGCGGGAATCCAGTTTTTATCGCATAAATTTAGAGTCCCGCCTTCGCGGGAATGACAAAAATGGGCGCGAGCCCGCAATGACAATAATATGGATAATAAATATATAAATTTTGAAATAGTTACCCCGGATCGGGTGGTTTTGCGCGAAGAAATCACGCAGATTACTCTGCCGACAAAAATGGGAGAAATCACAGTTTTGCCGAACCACATACCTTTGGTAGCAAGTTTGCGGCCCGGAGTTGTTCATGTTAAAAAGAAAAACGGGGGAGAGGAAATTATTTCCGTTTCCGGCGGTTTTTTGGAGGTGTTGAAAGACAAGATCGTTATTTTGGCCGATACTGCCGAGCGCGCGGAAGAAATTGATTTGTCCCGCCTTGAAGAAGCTCGTTCTCGGGCTTCTGAAATCAAGGAAAAAGCCCGACGCGGCGAAAATGTTGATTTTACTGAAGTCAACGCCGCTATTGAACGCGAGCTGGTCAGAACCAAGGCGATTAAAAGATGGAGGAAAATAAAAAGTATTAAGTAAAATTTATTATAATCGTAAAATATGGAACAAAACAAAATTATGGAAGATATTCACGCTAGCCATGAGGCTGACAAACAAAAATTGTGGGAGCAATCGGAACAATTGGAGTTTATCAAGGAAATGAAAAAAGGAAAAAATTTGGAGGAAATTATGCGCCAATTTGATTTGGAAAAAGCTTTCGCTCAAGCGCCTGTTGAAATGGGGTGTTCCGACGGCAGATGCCCTGGTCATCGTTTCGGAGGAGCCGGAAATTTTATTCTTGCTTCTGACGCCGACATTGAAAAATTAGTCGCGGAAAACAAAGGCAAAGTGGCGGAAGTGAAAAGCCATGAAGGATGCGGGGCCGCGGCCATAAAATTTAAAATGATGATGAAAGCCGGGCAACCTTTGCCTGAAGGCGTAAAAACTTCCGATGAGCTTGGTATATATCATGGCCGCAGATTGGCGAAAAAATTCGGAGCCAAATATAGCCATACAAGAAAATTGGAAATGCTGGGAGATGTCCATAATGAGCGAGTCATTTATTTTGACGGTACCGGCAAGTTTAATCCAAGAGCTCTGCCGGAATTGCCAGAAGGCTTTATGTGCAGCGGATCGGCCATGGGTTTAAGCGATGAATACATGGAAAAGGAATTATTAGAGCTTTCAGATATCGCTTTTTATCATGGATTTGGAGACAGATTTGACAATAACAATCCTTTTTATATAGTGATTTCAGTTTCTGACAATAAACAGTTGAATAAAATGAAAGAAATAACTGAAAAAGTTGTTAAAAAATTCAATGGCAGAGTTATTGTTGACGGTTTTGTCGCCAAATAGTTTTTTAAATAAAAAATAGCTTGTTAAAATGCAAGTCTATTTTTTTATTTAAAATAAGCTGAATTTTTAATCTTGACAATTGGCGGTCGGACAGTTAGAATACAATATATTAGCACTCTGGTTACGCAAGTGCTAAAGTAAAATTTAGTAATTAACAAACCAATATGAATCTAAAACCTTTGCATGACCATTTGGTGGTCAAGCCGATTTCTGAAAATGAAATCACAAAATCGGGCATTGTTTTGCCTGACACAATTGATAAAGAAAAGCCGGAAAAAGGCGAAGTTGTCGCCGTGGGCGGCGGCAAAATGTTAGATAACGGGCAAAGAGCGCCGATGAGCGTCAAAATCGGAGATAAAGTGATGTTTAAAAAATATTCTCCGGATGAAATAAAAGTTGACGGAGTTGAATATTTGATAATCAGCGAAAGCGATATATTGGCGATATTAGAATAAAAATTAATTTGTTGTAATTGCGGAGCGACAAAAAAGTACCGCAATGACAATCTGCAATATTATGTCAAAAATTATAATTTACGATGAAAAAGCCAGAGGCGCTTTAAAAAGAGGCGTTGACCAATTGGCTAACGCGGTAAAAGTCACTTTAGGGCCTAAGGGAAGAAATGTCGTGATAGAAAAAAGCTACGGCGGCCCGATCATCACCAAGGACGGAGTGACGGTCGCGAAAGAGATTGAATTGGAAGACAAATTTGAAAATATCGGCGCCGAGCTGGTAAAAGAAGTAGCTTCAAAAACAAACGACTCGGCCGGCGACGGCACAACCACCGCCACTGTTTTGGCGCAAGCCATGATTGCGGAAGGGCTGAAAATGGTTTCTTCCGGCGTAAGCCCGATTGAACTGCGCCAAGGCATTGAAAACAAAGTGGCGTTAATCGTTGAAAATTTAAAAAAGATGAGCAAAAGCATTTCCAGTAAAGAGGAAATCGCCCAAGTCGCTTCTATCAGCGCCAATGACAAAGAAATCGGCAATATTATCGCGGAAGCCATGGAAGCTGTGGGCAAGGATGGAGTTATTACGGTAGAAGAAGGGCAAACATTCGGAGTTGTCAAGGAAGTGGTTGAAGGCATGCAATTTGACAAAGGCTATGTCTCGGGCTACATGGTTACTAACACCGAAACAATGAAAGCGGAATTTAACGAGCCTTGTATTTTGATCACCGATAAAAAAATAGCTTCAGTCCAGGAAATTCTGCCTTTGCTTGAAAAAGTCGCGCAGTCAGGCAAAAAAGATTTGGTTATTATCGCCGACGAAATTGAAGGCGAGGCTTTGGCCACTTTTGTCGTCAACAAATTGCGGGGAACTTTCAATGTTTTAGGCATAAAAGCTCCGGGTTTCGGAGACAGAAGAAAAGCTATGATGGAAGATATAGCGATATTGACCGGCGGAAAATTCATTACCGAAGAAGTCGGGCTTAAATTGGAAAACGCGGTTTTGGAAGATTTGGGGCAAGCCCGCAAAGTTGTCGCGTCAAAAGATGACACCACAATAGTTGAAGGCAAAGGCGATAAAAGCGCGATTGAAAGCAGAATCTCGGCGATTAAAAAAGAAATTGAAATCACGGACTCGGATTATGACAAAGAAAAATTGAAAGAACGGCTGGCGAAATTGGCCGGCGGCGTTGCCGTGATCAAAGTCGGCGCGGCCACTGAAACCGAAATGAAAGAGAAAAAAGACAGGATTGAAGACGCTTTGAACGCGACAAGAGCGGCCGTTGCCGAAGGCGTTGTGGCCGGAGGGGGATTGGCTTTGGCGCAAGCCGGCAACGCTTTCAATGAATTGACCGACAGCAAAGACGATCCGGCCGGAGCCAGATTGGTTGATGCCGCGATTTTGGAGCCGATCAAGCAGATAGCCGCCAACGCGGGTAAAGACGGTTCGCTTATTTTGTACAATATAATGAAAGAATATAAATTAGGAAATAAAAATTTGGGCTATAACGCCATGAATGATAAATTTGAAGATATGTTTGCGGCCGGAATTGTTGATCCGACGAAAGTGGTGCGCAGCGCTTTGCAAAACGCGTCCAGCGCGGCGATTATGTTTTTAACCACTGAAGCGGTTATCGCAAATAAGCCGGAAAATAAAGATTGCAGTTCTCACGCGCACGGAATGCCGGGTGGCATGGATCCGTCAATGATGGGAATGTAAGCTGGTATAATTAAAAAAAGCGAAAAAAGGCCTCTTCGGCCTTTTTTTGTTTGCTCTAAATCCGCCGATGTTTTATAATATATACATGCCATCAATCCAAAGGCCGATTAAAATAAATATAACAAGCGGAGCGATAATCAAAACTGTCGCCATTTTGGTTTTATTTTATTTTTTATACTTGATCAGCGATATTTTGATATTGTTTTTTGTTTCGCTGGTTTTTTCCAGCGCTTTGGATCCGTGGGTTGACAGGCTCAAGAAAAAGAAAATTCCCCGTTCCGCCAGCGTTTTGTTTTTGTATTTCATATTTTTTGCCGCGCTGGGTTCGGCTTTGTATCTGATAATACCGCCGGTTATAAATGAAATAAACGGCATCGCTGATAATTTTCCGAATTATGTTGAATCTTTTTCTTCAAAATTCAGCCTGCTGAAAAATTATTCCATGAAATTCGGATTGCTTGGCAACACTAAAGGATATTTTGATATTATTACCGGATATTTGCAAAATACGGCTTCCGGAGTTTTTTTCACTTTGTTCAGCGTTTTTGGAGGGATTTTTTCTTTTATCATGATTTTGGTTTTGACATTTTACATGGTGGTTGAAGAGAGCGCGATAAAAAAATTGGTTTGGTCGCTCGCGCCGGAAAAACACCAGCATTATATAATGCATTTGATAAATCGCATACAACTGAAAATGGGATATTGGCTAAGGGGCCAGATAATAGTCGCTTTGTCTTTGGCTGTTATGTCTTATATCGGATTGGAAATATTGGGAATAAATTACGCTTTGGTTTTGGCGGTTTTTGTAGGATTTCTGTCTTTCATACCTTATATGGGAGCGATTTTGGGAGCGATTCCGGCCGTGTTCATAGCTTTCACGCAGTCTCAATTATTGTCTGTTTTGGCCATAGCGTTGTTTTATGTGATACATTTTATTGAAAGCAATTTTCTCCAGCCTAAAGTTATGCAAAAAGCCGTTGGCTTGAATCCTATCGTAAGTATTTTGGCGATTTTGGCGGGCTTTAAATTAGCCGGACTTATAGGCGCGGCGCTTTCAATACCGGTCACGGCCGCGTTCTCGGTTTTTATTCAAGATGTTTTCGCGGGCATGGAAAGCGGAAAGCGCGCGCCGGATAAAAAGGGACTGCCGCCGAATGCCTGATTTGCGCTATTTTCCTGAATTTCGGTAAATTTAGCGTAAAATTTTTTCGCCAATATAATATATTGCCTCAAAAATTTTCCGCGAAATTTCCTCAAAATTCAGGAAAGTATCATCAAAAGCGCATTCGGCGGCAGTCCCTAAAATTAAAATTATGTCGGGAAATTTAAGCGAATATTTGGAAAAAATATCAAATTTTATTGTCAAAGCCGCGATTTTCGCTTTGCCTTTATTTTTTTTGCCATGGACAAGCGAATATTTTGAATTTAACAAGCAATTTTTTTTATGGCTGGCCATGCCGCTGGCTTTATTTTTATGGCTTGCGAGCCAAGCTTGGCGCGGCCGGATAAAAATAAAAATTAATCCGTTAAATTTGCCGATTATGATTTTTTTAGGCCTTTCGCTTGCTTCGGCCATATTCAGTTTGGATAAGTTTTCTTCTTTTTTCGGCAGTTACGGCCGTTTTTCGGACGCTTGGCTCGGATTATTGAGTCTGGCGATTTTTTATTTTTTGCTTGTTAATTCAGGTTTGGCGGATAGCGGCGAGAAAATTTTCGCTTTATTGAAATTGCTGTTTTATTCGGCCGGCGCCGCGGCCGTTGTTTCCGCTTTGGCTATTTTCGGAGCGGTAAGATGGCTGATATCCGATTTTTCCGATATATTGGCGTCGCAATCGTTTAATCCGGCCGGAGGTTCGCTTTTGAGCTTATCTGTTTTTTTGTCGGTTATGTCGGTTTTGTCCGTTGGATTTTTATTTTACGGAGATCTTAAGAAATCGGACCGCGTTGTTTTCGGCGCGGGCCTGATTTTATTTTTAACTGTTTTGTCCATGGTCAATTTTCATTTAAGCTGGGCGATAGCGGCTTCGGGCGCCGGTGTTTTAATTGTTTTCAAATTTTTAGAGCAAAGCTTGAATTTTAAAAAGATGCTGAATCGCCATCTGCTGATTCCAGCCGCGGTTATTTTGGCCGCTGTTTTTTTTCTGTCCGTTCCCGAAGCAAGCCCGGCTAAAATAATTTTGGGAAGCAAATTGCCGGAAGAAGTTTTGCTTGGCCATAAAATTTCTTTTTTGATAGCCGGAAAAGCCATCGCGGAAAATCCGATTTTAGGGAGCGGCCCGGCTTCTTTCGCGCGCGTTTTTTCTCTTTACAGGCCGGCGGAATTCAACACGAATGATTATTGGCAGATAAGATTTGACAAAGGTTCGTCGCAATTTTTGGAAATGCCGGCGACTTTGGGGATTCCGGCCCTTTTGAGCTATTTTTTGATTATCAGCGTTGTTATTTATATAAATATTATTTTGCCGGCTAAACATTTTAAAGATCCTGATCGGTTTCCACGCTCGCGGGATTTCGGCTTGGCGGCGGTAGTGTTTGCTGTTTTTATCATGCTGTTTTTATCGCAGATGTTTTTTTACGCCAATACGGTTTTGAATTTTTGTTTTTGGCTTTTCGCCGCGCTGGCAATCTGTTTTTGGCAGGAGCGCAATCAGTTTTTATTTAAAGAAAAAATAATAAATTTTGATAAAACGGCGTTATCTTC
This sequence comes from bacterium, assembly GCA_043807825.1. GTDB lineage: Bacteria > Patescibacteriota > Patescibacteriia > Patescibacteriales > GWC2-42-12 > JACPHD01. Next base: position 25,565 of record JAZDFM010000035.1, read on the forward strand.
AAAAATTTTGGCGCTGTTTTTATTTTTTCTGCTGTTTTTATGGATAGCGCTCGCGGCTTTTGAAATAAAATTTTTTATTGCCGAGCTGTCCGCGTCTTCATCGCCAAATCGCGAAGCCGGCTTGTTAAAAGCGATTCGGCTTAATCCTTATCGCGCCAATTATTATATAAGTTTGGCGAAATTTTATCTTAACGGGGCGCGGGTTGAAGCCGCGAAGCCGGATAGCGCCAAAGATATGAATTTCATCCAATCAAATATCGCAAAATCAATAGAATACGGGCGGCTGGCCGCGGCCGCGGCGCCTTATTCGGTCCAAACGCAAGAAACTTCCGGCATGATTTACCGCGATGTCCGCAATCTTGTTTTAGGATCGGAGATTTGGGCTGAACGGTTTTTTGACAGCGCTTTTTCTCTTGAGCCTGCCAACCCCGTGCTGGCGGCGGAATTGGCAAAAGCTTATTTTAACAACAATGATGTTATAAATGCCGAAAAATATTTTTTAAAATCAGACGAGATGAAGCATGATTATTATGAAGCCAGATTCGGCTTGGCGAAAGTTTATTTGAAAAATAAAAAAGACAGCCAAGCGTTTAACCTGCTGAATGAACTGGCGTCTGAAATTTATGATGAAGAAATTATTTACGAGCTGGGAAGATTCTATTACAATCATGGCGAAATTGACAAAGCCATAGACAGATTCAAGCTTATTTTAAGCTCTTCTCCGAAGCATTCAAACAGCTTGTACAGTTTGGGCATAGCTTATGAAGCCAAGGGTGATATTAAAGAAGCATTGAAATATTACGGAAAAGTGTTAGAATTGAATAAAGACAATAAAGATGTTGAGAAAAAAATTAAAGATTTAAGCAAATAATTTTTATGATGAACAAAATAATTGATTTATGCTTCGGATCTTCCGAAAAAAGAAAAGCCATTCTTTGGGTTGTGGTTATTCTGACTTCGGCTTTGCTGGTTTTGATCGTATTCAACGGCTTATTCGGATCAAATGCCCAAAATTTCGGCCGTTTATGCGATTGGGCGGATTTTTCAAAATATCAGGCCGTATTTTTATCCAACGGCCAAGTTTATTTCGGTAAAGCCGTTGACGCGAATAATCAGACATTGGTTCTTGAAAATATTTATTATCTGCGTTCATCCGGAAATCCGCAATCTTCGGAGATTCCTGAAAATGATAATTTTTCTTTAGTTAAATTGGGCAATGAAATACACGGGCCTGAAAATAGAATGTCAATCAATTTAAGCCATGTGCTGTTTGTGGAAAATCTGAAACCGGATTCCAAAGTTGTTGAAGCGATCATGGCGTATGAGAATAAAAATCGGTAAAATTTGGAAAATATAAAAAACAAACCCGTTAAGCAAGGTTTGTTTTTATATGTGTATTTATTATACCAAGTTAGAACCTATTTCCAAAATCGGTAAATGAATCGCCCCACCACCGCTCGCTCCGCTCGCGTGTCCCGCAAAAATGTTCTCCGCTAATTTGTTTTGCGCGCGACCGATTTTTTCTTCTAAAAAGGATGAGAACATTTTTGCGTGACTCTGCCCTCAATGAATCGGGCAGGTGGCGGGGCTTCAATGCGGACGAGGCAAAGCAAAACTATTTTTGCGGGAGGAAAAGGATTTGCTTTGCCTCGACTCTTTTTTGTGCGGGGATTTGGTATCCGCCGCGCAGGAGGGTGCGGGAGGAATGCGCGGCGGATTTTGACGGTTTGGGCTATAAAAAAGAAACCTCGCAGTCCATTCAGAGATTTCTGAAATGAAACTGCGAGGTTAAGGTTGTTGAGGAAAGAACTGTTGGAGATAGTTGGCATAGATCGTTTGAGCGATTTTCAGCACCTGATTTTCTTCCGAGACAATCTCAAAATCGTAGACTCTAGAATGTCTGAAAGATTCCAATGCCCCCAACTCTTCACGCGCGCTTCGCAAGTTGTTCAATAACAGTTTTCACTGCCTTGATATATCGATCCTTCTCCTTTCGCTTGTACACCATGATGTACGACGGGTGATGGATGGGCACATACCACCTTTTTTCATACTCAAAGGATTGGTATGTATAAGATAATTTTGGCATCTGAAACCCGAGCTGGTGGAAAACGAAGGTTGCCGTTTTGTTGCCAAGCAATAGGACAACACGAGGATTAACTAACTGAAGCTCAACCTGCAACTCGGGATAACACAATGCACACTCTTTAAGTGTCGGATACCTCAACTTCCCCTTGGAATCCAATGGAGGAAACTTTACAAGGTTTGTTTTGTAAAAGTTGATATGGCGGCACTGCGCCTCAATTTCTGCCACCAACTTACCGGTATTTGTGTCTATGTGGAGAGGCGCAAGATTCTCCGCATCATTTGCCTTTTTCGCAGAAAGACCGACCCATATTACATTTGTGTTTTTCATCGGTTTATTCCATTAGTTTTGGTAATGAATCCACGAAGAATCTCATCAGATACTTCGGAGAAATTACCACTCGTGAAGTTAAACTGCTTTCTCCCTATGTTTGTTGACAAATTCTCGCTGTACACAACCTCATCAATAATCCTTCCTTTCAGGATCATATCGTGGTACAGCTCGGTGCCATGATAGGGACGAAATTGAAAAACACTTGTCCTGAAATTGACACCATTTTTCACAGACGACTCTTTGAGCCACGCCGCTAAATCGTAAGACATTTGCATATCCTCGATGGTTTCGGTTTCAAAACCAAAGATAAAATACCCTTTTATGTCTATGCCGGCGCGGAACAATCTCTCGATGGTTCGTTTAACCAAATCCACATCCGAAGTTTTGTGGACCATTTTGAGGATGCGCGGAGAACCAGACTCGATGCCAATGAATACCTCTATACAACCTGACCGCTTCAATTCAAGCAACTGTGCGTCATTCAATTTATAGAATGACAGCACATGGGCCATGGCACGCCATGTTATGGGAACATATCCGAACATACGCACCGCACGCTCCACACTATCAGCATTCCTCAAGAATAAATCATCAAGAACCCGTACTGAATCGACGTTCTGATACAGTTCGCACAACATCCTCACTTCATTTGCCACGCTTTGGGCATTTCTTTCTCTAATCGGCGTTTCTTTGTTCAGAGATCGAGCCGCTGAACAAAACGCGCAGTTATACATACATCCGCGACTGGTCACAATACTTACTTCGTTAAATCCCAATGGATGTCGTAACGGCTGATTCACGAAGTAAGACCTGTCCAGAGGAATGTTGGAAATATCGTGAGGAAAATATGGCGAAGTTACAGATACTGCAATAACCCGCTTATTGCCCTCCTGGCGAATAATATCAAGAGGCTTTCCCTGCACAATCGCGCTGACCACAAAGTCTCCTTCTCCAATAACTATATCAACAGGGCAAGAAGTATCCCAGAGCAGTATAGTCTGGTAAAGATTCTTCGTGGCTAATCCGCCGATGATGAGCCGCGCTCTAACATCAATTGATTCGACTATCTCACGAACCAAGTGTAAGTTGGTTGTGAATACATTCAGAGCCACATAGCGCGGACGCTTTTGACGAATAACCGCCAAAAGAGTGTCGAGAGGAATGTTTGCCTCAACGGCATCCAATAGTTCGACGACTATTCCATTACTCCAAAGATCCGTAGCTATATATCCCAGACCAAGTGGCGGTAAAGAATCTTCGTCGTATCCATCCACCTTATCTCTAAATAAAGGTGAGTTGATAATCAGAACATCAAGTTCTTCTTGCATGGTACTTTCCTCCTTTTTCATGGGAATGGTTTTGGTACGAAGGCGGATAAACGCCGTCGCTTTTCTTTTTCACGAACGAGCCGTGAATGAGCCGAAACGCCAGCCTTCTCTCTGCTTCGTAAACCATTGGCGTACCGATAAGTGCGTTACACTTCGGACATTTGAGGTTCGGCATATCAGCTTTGTTGCCCATCTTTGACTGCAAAAGTGCGAGCTCCTGCGGCGCAAAGATTCGGTCGAGATATATTCGGAGCAATCTACCATGCCCGTCTTTTTGATAGAGGGCAAAATGCTGATTGCACTTACTGCAAAAAAGATCAAGAAAATGCGAATTACCGCCGCGGGTACTCACATACTTGTCTTTTTTGAGAGAATGTTGAGTTGTGTTTTGATCCGCCATGTTCATCTCCTTTCTTTTTAGGTTGTCAAAGAACACCTTTGACTGATTGCTACTTTAGCGCTAATTCTGTATTTAATCAATACATACTGCCGAATCAAATGGTGTAAAATGTAACCATAGCGTTCTCTTTATATATACATTATTCTATTGTATAATAATAATGTCATGAATAATTATCTAAAAATTTTTATAAGTGAAAAATTTAAAAAACCCGGTAAAGCCCTAGACTTGGGCGCTGGTGAGTTTTTTGATGTTGCATGCTTGCAGCAACTAGGGTGGAAATGCGAAGGCGTTGATATAAAAACAGGCGTTGATTTGGAAAAAATCTATAAATCAAAAAATAAACCATTTGATTTAATTTATTCAAATTATTTATTACATAAACTAAAAAATAAAAAATCATTTATTCAAACAATTTATGATAATTTAAAAAATGGCGGTTGGTTTTTTATACATACTTTTGATCAATCCGATCAAAACAATAAATCTGATTTGTCGCAAGTTTATTTACAGAAATTATTAGCTGGGCAAGAATTTAATAACGTTAAAATAAAATTATTCAGTTATTATGATAATGAAAAAAATCATAAACATTGGCATAAAATTTTAGAAGCGAGTGGACAAAAAAATAAAAATAGCTCCAAATAATGTTTTGCTTCGCAAAACAAAAATTTTTAATTTGGCATATGATTAGAGTAGAAAATTAATGAATAAAAATCTCTTTTCTACCTTAATTTTAGCACAAAATTCAGATTAAAAACAGTGGAAAACTAACTGAATTTTGCTTAAATCGTTTCGTGATTTTCGTAAAAATATGATTTAGTTTTCGGACGGTCTGACGCCGCCTAAATTATAACCAATCAGCTATCGTTTTGGCTAATTCTTCCTCGTGGTTTTTAAAACCATGGTCTGCGCCTTTAATAATTCGGTAATCCAGCTTTGGCTGGTGATTTTTTAGTATCTTCACAATTTTAAATACATTGCCCCATGCATATTCGTCTTGGTCTCCATAAATAACCAGTGTTGGCTTCTTGATTGACTCGAAGTACCTAAAAAGTGGTTTTGTTGATAGCTCTACTTTGCGCAGAACCTCGTAGAACGGAAATATATTGTAATCTCCATCGGGGTTTGCGATGTCGAAAAATCCAATGTAGGAGAAAAAGTTATCAGGCAACATTTCTTTTATAATTTCTTCTCCTCGCTTCGCTTTGATTTTTTTCTTCGCCTCGGATAGCAGTTTCCAAAATTTTTGTTTGCCGAGCATATCGAAATAAATGCCAGTATCGTCGCCACCGCAAAGAAGAATGTATTTTTCGACATCGTTTTTTGGTTTATAAAAGTTATAAACACAAATTTTATTCGCGCCAGTTGAAGCGCCGGCAAGATAAAATCTGCGATAACCCTGTTTTTTCAGAAAATAAATAGCACTGTCAATATCTACAATGCAATCCTTAATTTTCTCATACGCCATTCCGAAACGCTTTCGCTCTTCTTTTTTTCCGCGCCTCACATACAATTTTTTGATAATATGGGCGCCACGATTGTTAAAATAGAAAATCGAAATATTTTTCTTTGCTAACGCAGGAGCAAGCGTATGATTTTTAGCAGCGTCATAAAAGATGGACGAGCTGCCGTTGCCGTGTAAGTAAATAACAACAGATTTTCCGCGGGTTCGATATAGAAGTCCGGGTAAAGTTAATCCATCTTTGGTTTGAAATTCTATAAATTCGGGTTTGCTTGTTTTCATATTAGTTTTATTTTAAAACTTGATAATGTATTTGTTCGCAGGACCTTCGGTCGCAATTACTGGACGAAACTCGAACCTTTTTTGATTATCCTTACATCAAAAAATAATAATCAAGCGGAATTGAAACTATATTAGTCTCTTTATCAAATTTTCTTTCAGAGTTAGAAAAAATAATGCCGTAATCGGATTTGATTTTACGCATAGTATTTATAACTTGTTTTTTGTCTTTACTGCCAAGGCCAACCTCTACAACAATTTTTTTAGTATTTCCTATTTGCAAAATAAAGTCTGCTCCTGCCTGAGCGCTATCATAGCGAATAATACCATCGCTCCTTAAAATAAATTCCCTATAAAGATGAGCGCCTATAGAATCTTCCAACAGTTTACCTTGTCTGGTTAAATAAGTATTTTCATTGCCGGTAAAATAAAAAAATGACATCCTAATCGCTGGACTCATAAACAAATATTTATTAGGCTTGTTAGCAATTGTCATATTTGATCCGTGAGGCGGAATCTTAACTAAAAGCTCAGCTTTTTCCAAAACATCAAAAATATTGGCAATCGTCAAACGATTGATATTGAATTTATCTGCCAGAGCGCTAAGGCTCGTCACGTCATTTTCAGCGATAGCGAACAAAATCCTCTTGACCGCCCCTAGCGTATCCTGATCGAAGCTGCCCAGCGTTGGCATGTCTTGTTTGATAATTTTTTCCAACAACAGGGATATGTTATTATAAATAGAAATTTCATCTGGCATCGTCAGCGCAAAAGGAAAAGTTCCATAAGATAAATATTTTTTAATATCATGCCGATCGATTTTTGACCAATAGCTGTTAACCTCGCCCCCCAAACCAGACAATTTTCCATAAGCCTCTTGGGCCGTTTCTGAAAAATAAATTGCCTGCCTGATTTTACTTTTCAATCCTGGCGTCGGATAAATTTTATTTTTTATCATCTGGAATTCCCCAAAACACATCGGGGTCATCGGTTCAAATACGGCTCGACGAGCAATATTAGGCGTTGATTGTAAAATAATCGCCGCAGACCCCGTCGCGCATAAAAAAACGTTATTAGTTCTTTCAAATATTGACTTTAGGGTAATAGCCCACTTAGGATCAGTTTGAACTTCATCAAAAAATATCAATATCGGCTTCTTAACACTCTCCAGATCTTCACCAATAATTTTTTCATAAGCCGATATAATCTCATTAATACCAACATCAAAATAGTTTCTCAAATCCTCTAC
>JAZDFM010000036.1:0-8665 GCA_043807825.1 bacterium
GGGACTGACAAAAAAGATGCGGGAATGACAAAAAAGATGCGGGAATGACAAAAAAGATGCGGGAATGACAAAAAAGATGCGGGAATGACAAAAAAGATGCGGGAATGACAAAAAAGATGCGGGAATGACAAAAAAGAACTAATTTAATTATTTAATTGATTATTCAACGGTCTAAATTTATACATATGGAAAAGAAAAAATTTTTGTTTGTTTCAATTGAGAGTTTGAGCGGAGATTTGGCATGGAGTCTGGTAAAAGAAGGCCATGAAGTCAAGGCTTACATTAAATCCAAAAGCGATATTGATGTTTATGACGGTTTTGTTGAAAAAGTTGAATCATGGGAAGCTTTCAAAGATTGGGCTGATGTCATAGTATTTGACGATGTGGGTTTTGGCCAGATAGCCGAGAAATTAAGAAAACAGGGCAAGCTGGCAATAGGCTGCAGCGTCTATACGGACAGGCTTGAAATAGACAGGGAATTCGGGCAGGCGGAAATGAAAAAGCACGGGATAAATATTCTTCCGAGCTGGCAATTTTCGGATTATGAAGAAGCCATCAGATTCATAAAAACCAATCCATCCCGCTATGTGTTCAAACCGAGCGGCAACACCCCGTCGGGAGGCAAGGGATTGCTGTTTTTGGGGCAGGAAGAAGACGGCAAAGACCTGCTTGAGCTTTTAGAGCAGAATAAAAATGTTTGGCGGAAAAAAGCCCCGCTGTTTTTATTGCAAAAATATATCACCGGAGTGGAAGTGGCGGTTGGCGCGTATTTCAACGGGCATGATTTTATTTATCCGATCAATGTGAATTTTGAGCATAAAAGAATTTATCCGGGCAACATAGGCCCTTTCGCCGGAGAAATGGGAACTTTAATGTATTGGAGTTCGCCGAACCATTTGTTCCGCGCCACTTTGGAAAAAATGCTGCCGGCATTAAAGCAATCCGGCTATGTCGGTTATGTTGACATAAATTGCATTGTCAACGGCCGAGGAATATATCCGCTTGAATTTACCACTCGTTTCGGTTATCCGACTATCCATATTCAGCAGGAAGGAATTTTAACGCCGACCGGCGAATGGCTTTACAAAATGGCCAAAGGCGAAAATTTTTCATTGAAAACAAAGCGCGGATTTCAAATAGGAGTAAGGATTTTGGTTGAATCTTATTTTTCCAAAGATGAAAATTCGGATGTGGTGAAGCTGTACCATGATTTGGCGATCGCTTTTAAGAATCCGGACAATTTGGAAGGCGCGCATATTGAAGATATAAAAAACGACAATGGAATATGGCGGGTTGCCGGAGTGTCGGGATGCTTGCTGGTGATGACGGCAAGCGGCGCGACCGTGGAAGAAGCGCGGCATTTGGTCTATGGCCGGGTGAGAAATGTTATTATTCCAAATATGATCTATCGGACGGATATCGGTTCAAGATGGGCAGTGGACAGCGACCGCTTGCATACCTGGGGGTATTTGAGATAATTTGAAAAACAACATTTGACAGAAATAATTTGATATTTTATAATAATATTATGTTAGAACAAAAAGATTTGCAAGCAATCGGAAAATTGCTTGATGAAAAATTAGACGAAAGATTTCAAGCTCAAGATCGCAAGTTTGACGAAAGATTTCAAGCTCAAGATTGCAAGTTTGATGAAAAGTTTCAAGCTCAAGATCGCAAGTTTGACGAAAGATTTCAAGCTCAAGATCGCAAGTTTGACGAAAAGTTTGATGAAAAGTTTCAAGCTCAAGATCGCAAGTTTGACGAAAAGTTTGATGAAAAGTTTCAAGCTCAAGATCGCAAGTTTGATGAAAAGTTTGATGAAAAGTTTCAAGCTCAAGATCGCAAGTTTGATGAAAAGTTTGATGAAAAGTTTCAAGCTCAAGATCGCAAGTTTGATGAAAAATTAGATAAAAGATTTGATGAAATTATTGAAATTATCAACGAAGGTTTCACCGGCATACAGGAGCAGATTGACGGTTTAAAATCAGAAATGGCAAAGCGACCGACTAGAAATGAAATTTTCAGATGGGCGGATGAAAGAATCATTAACTTGGAATTGGCAAGAGACAGGCATGATTTTATGCATATAAACGAACTTGGCAAACTTCCTTCGCAAGCAGAAATAAGCCAAGCTTTAATGGATCGCGGTTTTAAACAAAATATAAAAGTAAAATAATAGATATGCCATTAACTCCTGAACAATTTAACAAGATAGTTACTAAAGAAGAATTTAAAGAATTAAAAGAAGAATTTAAAGAATTAAAAGAAGATGTTAAAAAAATTGATGATAAGTTAAATAAAGTAATTGTTGAGGCAGTAAACATTAAAGAAGACATGAAAGAATTTGTTAAGAAAGATCATTTTGATAAAAAAATGGATGAGGTGCTTTCAGCTGTTGATAAAATAACAAAAAAATATGAAGATCACAAGATAGAGCATATTTCAAATTTAGCAGCGCATGATCGTTTTGAAGGACGAATAAAAGGTTTAGAAAAAAAACAAGGCATAACTCAATTTGTTTAATATATAACAGTGTTTTTTATTGTATGAAAATTTCCCATAGCTGTCATTGCGAGCTTCTCTCAAGAAGCGAAGCAATCTCCGGTTAAATAGATAAATAAATTTAGCGAAAAATAATGTTTAGTTTATAAAACCGGAGATTGCCGCGTCGCCTGATTACAGGCTCCTCGCAATGACAAAATAGTTATTAATCAAAAGTTTCAATTATATGAAAAAAATTAATAAACTTTGCAAATTATATAAGCGCTTGCGTAAAAATTTCAGGTTTTATTTTAAGCGCAACCGTCAGAGCGTTATTTCAATGGCGCTGATTATTTTAATTTGCTTTTTAGCCATCGGCGCCAGCAGCGTTCGCGCCGGCTCTTTAACGCCTTCTGGCGCTCCGGCCGCGAGCGGTTATACGCTCGGCGATATTTATGTCCGCTTATCCTCTAACGCTGCGGCTACCGCTGGCAATCATGATTTAGCCACAACGACCTCGCCCTCCGGAACTTTTTATACTCTAACACAAATATATAATTCCATACCGACGATTGACCCGCTGACAGTTAAACTCGGAACATCTTATCTCGGCGTCGCCGGTTCGCTAATCCCGTCCGGCGGAACCGCTACTACCAGCGATGTGCTTTTAGGCAAAACATATTTCGGCGCGGATCAAGCGGATTGGAATTTAGCCACCGGAGCCTATAATGCTTCCAATCTCGCCGTTGGCACGGTAAAAAGCGGCACGGCTTTCGGCGTGAGCTTAACCGGCGATTATCCTTCGGTCGCTTATCCTCTAACCGGCGATACCGGAGCCACGGACGCGACAACGGCTGAAATTTGTAATACTAACGAAGCTTGGACAAAGGCCGGCGTAATGATTGCCGGAACTTTAAATCCAACCGCTTCTACCATAATATCAGGTACGACTATTTGCGGCGTGCCCGGAACGGCGAATCCTAATCCGGCTTTCGGCGATAACAGCGCGGCTAAAGTCTTAACCACGGCCGGTACCGGTCCGGGAACATATGACGCCACTAATTTAACTCCGGAAAATGTCAGAAAAAATATAACTTTTGGCGTTGGCCAAACCGGAACTTTTGAAGTAGGCTACGGCTACGGTTCTGACACAGCCAGCGGTGTTTTAACCACGGCCGCAGGTACGCCTGGAACTTTTAATGTTGTTAATTTGGATAATAGCCTGATAAAATCCGGCACAACCTGGGGCGTAAGCCTTGGCTCAACCGGAACGCTTCTGCCAAACGGCGGAACCGCGATCGCGGCCGATTTATTTAACAGTAAAACCGCTAATTTAACCGCTGATTGGGATTTAGACCCCGGAACTTTAAATTTAGCCTGTAATACCGCGACTTTTAACGGAACAGGCAATTTAGCAGCCGATGGTTACGACGGCTTGGGCAACGGAAGCAATCGGTGGTGCATGGCGACCAGCACTAATAGCGCCGTGGCCGGCGATATCGCCTTATACAAAAGCGCATGGGTCAACGGTGTGGAAATTTCCGGCTCTTTCGCTTCGTCCACTAAAACCGCCACGCTGGAAGGCGTGGATGTAACGCCGGATGCCGGCAGTTGGTTATCTAAAGTTACGGTGGCGATTACAAATTTGATTGACTCTGTTATTAAATCAGGCGAAACAGTCGGCGGAGTGGTCGGTTCGCTTTTGCCTTCCGGCGGCACGGCGACAACCAGCGATGTTTGCGTCAGTAAAACATATTTTGGCGACAGCCAAACCGATTGGAATTTAAAAACCGGCGCTTTAAGCCCGACAGCCGCTTATATTTCCACCGGCAATTCTTATTGCGGCATTGCCGGTACGCTTCTCGCCAATCTTTTTAGCGGGACTAGAACTGATGGCGGTTTTCCGGGCGGCAGCCAAGCGAACGGCGGAGTTGACGATTATAATAATGGCGATCCGGCAGCCGGCGACAGATATTCAAAAGGCTGGACCCAATGCGTTGAAGCCAATGATTATTGCGGAACCGATACTAATGACGATGGCGATAACGACAGCGGCGCGGATGCCAAAGACGATTCAACCGGTTTGATTTGGAGCCTGCCATGCAACGGCGCCGGTTGCGATTCTTTTTCCGACGCTTCCCCGGCGACTTATACTTGGACGGCATCGTCTTCCATCCCGTATGACAGAAGTTTTTCAACGGTTCAAGGTGGCATTGTGGACGCTTCGGTTTTATGCTCGGGCGGAGATCACCAAATCGCCGGCTGGTCTTTGCCGCATCAAAAACAATTAATGCAGGCTTATATTGACGGCTCTTATGGTGGAAACTTGGAATCTTCGGGCACTACTCGCCTCTACTGGTCCGCCACGACGCAATCGTACGGTACCGCTAGCGCTTGGCACACCAATCTGTCTCACGGCTACACCAACGGCAATAATAAGACGACTGGCACTAGCTCCTTGCGCTGTGTCCGCTCGGCAAATTGATTATTGGGTAATTTGAATTATTTGATTATTTTTTATGGCGCAATACAATCATTTGCCGATTTTTCAAAGCGCTTACAGATTAACCTTGGAAATATACCAAGCGGTCCATCAGTTTTCCAGAGAATATAAATACAATTTAGGGCAGAAATTGAAAGAAATCATATCCGATTTTTTGGATTTGGTGGTGGAAGCGAATTCAAAAGAAAACAAAATTGCGGTTTTGGAAAATGCGAGGTCAAAATTAGAACAATTAAGAATTCATTTGAGACTGGCGTGCGATTTAAAGATTTTAGGTTTAAATCGGTATGAAAATTTTAGCCGAAATTTGGAAGAAATTTCCAAACAACTTTCCGGCTGGTCGGAATGGGCAAAAAATGGTTCTTTTAAAAAATAAATCAGGAAAGTCCGGGAGAGCCGGAATTTTGAAGCTTGCGGGCTTCAGAAGCGAGCCGATTCCATTGCGGTTCCGTTCAGCCGTTTATACGGTTATAAATGGCCAATAATTTATACTTTGTTTCGGCAAAGATTAAATTATGGAGAAATGAATTGTGGCGGGACATTTATCTTCGGGCACTAATCGCAACTACTGGTCCGCCACTACTCAATCGAACAATACCGCTAACGCTTGGAACACCAATCTGTCTAACGGCAACACCAACAACAATAATAAGACGACTAACACTAACTACTTGCGCTGTGTCCGCTCGGGAATGGTAAAATACTGCAGCTGAAATAATGGTTGCGGACGCGCGGTAATCCCGTATTTAGCGCGTTTAACTCGGGATTGCTTCGTCCGTTCATTCGCTCCGCTCATTCACTCCCTCGCAATGACAGAGGAAAAGGCGCCAGTTTCACCCACAACATTTGTCGAAGAAGGTGAAAATGTTTTATGAGGCTTTAAATATTATAGCACTTTGTGCGGATTTATTTATAAATATGGACACTGAAAATAATCCGGAAACGCATTTAGCTATTTTTAAGGGCATAAAAATCCGTAAGACCATTTTTAATAAAGAATGGTATTTTTCGGTTGTTGATGTATGCGGAGTATTAACGGATAGTCCAGATGCCGGCGCATATTGGCGCAAACTTAAGCAAAGACTCATAGAAGAAGGCAGTGAAGTCGTGACATTTTGTCACGGGTTGAAAATAATAGCTCCAGACGGCAAAATGCGCGAAACTGACTGCGCTAATACAGAGGGTATGTTCCGAATAGTCCAATCAATCCCTTCGCCAAAAGCCGAGCCGTTTAAACGATGGTTGGCAAAAGTCGGTTATGAAAGAATCCAAGAAATAGAAGATCCCGAGTTAGCCACAAAAAGGACAAGAATGCTGTATAAAGCCAAAGGATACAGCGACGGCTGGATTGAGAAAAGAATGCGAGGAATTGCCATCCGCGAGGAACTTACGGACGAATGGCAAAAGAGAGGCGCTAAGGAACAGCGGGATTATGAAATTTTAACCGCTGAAATTTCGCAAGCGGCTTTTGGATTAAAGCCGAATGAATATAAAAAATTAAAGGGTTTGAAAAGAGAAAATTTGCGCGATCACATGGATGATTTTGAGCTGATTTTTACCATGTTGGGAGAAAGATCAACCACTGAAATTCATCGCAATGAAAATTCGGAAGGAGCGCTAAAATTAAAAAAAGACGCGAATAGAGGCGGGAGAATAGCAGGAAATGCCAGAAAAGAATTGGAAAAAGAATTAGGCAGATCGGTCGTTTCTAAAAAGAATTATCTCGGTGGCGGAGATAAAATAAAAAAATTAAAACCAGCAAACAATTCGGTTATAGAATAAATTCTATTCGCGGCACGCAGTTTAGAATTTGGGCAACGCAGAAATTAAAAGAATATATTATAAAAGGTTTTGTTATGGATGACGAAAGATTAGCCGAGGGGCGGGTTGCGAAAGGATATTTTACTATGAAACAGATTGCGCTAATGCAGAAGGAATTTTTCGTATTATCCAGCCCATTCCATTAGATTGATAGTTTTCGTTTGTTTTTTTATCAGTGATATGATATAATTCTGCTGTATTCAATATAAGTAAAAATGTATGATTAAAAGAGAAATATTGCAAAAAATTAAATCTTGGATTGGCAAAGAGAAAATTTTAATAATTAAAGGAGCAAGGCAGGTCGGCAAAACTTATTTACTTAAAGAAATTGAAAAAGACTTGAAAAAAACTGGCGCAAAGGTTGTGTATTTATTGGCGGATGAAATTAACAGCAAGCCAATATTAAAAAGTTTAGCTAGCTTGGAGCTATATTTGGAACAATATTTTAATTTTCCCAATGAATTTATTTATCTAATGATTGATGAATTTCAAGTAATAGAAGAAGCGGGACTTTTGCTCAAAAATATTTTTGATAAATATAAAAATAAGATTCAGCTGATCGTCAGCGGGTCAAGCGCGTTAGAGATAAATAAAAATTCAGAATATCTAACAGGAAGAGCTATTCATTTCAATATAGATAGGGTTAATTTTAAAGAATATTTTGATTACCGCGAAGGCATAAATGTTAAAAAATATAAACTTGCCAAGTTTAATGAACTAAAGATATTTTTCGAAACTTTCAAGTTAAAGTTAGAATTGAGCATAGGCGAATATTTATCCTATGGCGGCTACCCGGAAGTTCTAACTGTTCAAAATATAGGAGAAAAAGAGGAGGTGCTAAAGTCTATTATTAAAACATATATTGATAAAGACATTATCAATCAGTTGAATGTGGAGAATGTCACCGGTTTTAATAATTTGATTAAAATTTTGGCAGGACAGATTGGGCAATTAACAAATAGCAATGAGCTTGCCAATACGGCTAATATATCCATTAATACTTTGAAAAAATATTTAGAGATTTTGGTCGGCACTTATATTATTGATTTGGTTACGCCTTATTTCCAAAATATCCGTTCAGAAATTTCCAAAATGCCGAAGGTTTATGTTTTGGATATTGGTATTCGCAATTATCTCTTGCGATCTTTTGATGTGAATTTAGACGGGCAAGGAGGAGTGATTGAAAATTTTGTTTATAACACTTTGCTCGCGCAATACTCTAAAGAGTATATTCATTTTTATCGTACATCTGCCGGCGCGGAAATTGATTTTGTGATTGAAGATAAAAATAACAAATTAACGCTTTGCGAGGTAAAATATCGGAATAAAATAAATGAGCCGGTGATAATGAAAAATTTTGAAAAGAAATATAATAATATTGAGAAAAAATTGATAATAACTAAAGATTTGTTAAAAATGGAAAATGGCGTTTATTTCATTCCCGCCATGCTTTTGCCGTTTATTGAGCTAAAATAAAATAATGAAAAATTGCAAGACTCCAGCCCATACTCTTTGCCCATAGAAATCCCGATAAAATATAAGCTTGACTTATAAAATAATCGGGTTAAAATAGAAGTATGATTATATGAGCAAGAAAATAGCGATATTAAATTTAATTTGTTTGTTTTTTATAAGCGTTGTTTTGGCATTTCCTGCTTTAGCTTCTTCAACCGACGGGACGATTGACGCGTTCAATAAATACGCCTGGTCGGAAAACGCCGGGTGGATTGATTTTGGCTTAAGCCAAGGGAATATCCATGTTACTGATTCGGCTTTAACCGGCTACGTTTACGGGGAAAATATCGGTTGGATTTCTTTAAATTGTTTGAACGATAGTTCCTGCGCGACGGCTAATTACGG
>JAZDFM010000037.1:0-18865 GCA_043807825.1 bacterium
TTGAAAGAAAAAATAAAGTCGTTAAAATTTACGACGGCTATAAATATCAGCTGTACGCGCAAAGTTTTTGTTTGCAAGAAATGGGTTATGAAGTGGAACGGATGTTTATTTATTCAATGTCGGATAACAAAAAATACGAAGTTGAGTTGCCATCAGCGGCGGAGATAAAAAAGTTTAAAAAAGTGATCAACGAAATGAAAAATTTTTCGCCGGAAAATTATAAATTAAAAAAGAATCCGGAAAAATGTTCGCGTTGCATTTATTGCCATTTGTGTTGCGCTTAAATTTATTATGCTGTCATTCAATGATTTTAATGAAAAAAGAATATTATTCATTCAAAGCGGCGAATGCGATTGTTCCAAGATAAAATTTAGGAACGATAATATTGTGTTTGAGAAAAGCGGAGAAATTGTCAATCAAGCTTCATGCCATAAAGTATTTGCCATTTTTATTATCGGCGACGCGTCGCTGACAACGGTTTTTATCCGCAACGCGAAAAAATTCGGCATCTCAATTTTTTTGTTAAAATATAATTTTTTAAATTACGCTTCAATCAATGCGGCGGCCGAAGGAAATTATTTATTGCGCGCCGAACAATATAAAGAAAAAAATGAATTGGCAATGGCGAAAAATTTAATGAAGAATAAATTTATCAATCAGCTTGCTTTGATAAAAAGCGTCAGCGCGGAGAATAGCGGTTTGTTAAATGGTGAAGAATTATTCGGCAAAATTGAAAAAGCAAAAAATGAACAGGAGCTCTTGGGACTTGAAGGAAGTTTTACAAAAAAATTTTTTAAAATTTATTTCGCCGATTTGGATTGGTATAAAAGAATGCCCGGAGTGAAAATTGATCATTATAATATTTTGTTGGATATCGGTTATACTTTTTTGTTTAATTTTGTTGATTCAATGTTAAAATTATACGGCTTTGATACTTATAAAGGTTTTTATCATAAGTTATTTTTCAAAAGGCAGTCGTTGTCATGCGATATTGTGGAGCCATTCAGGTGTTTGATTGATAAACAGCTTCTCAAGTCTTTTCATCTTAAGCAAATTAATGAAAAAGATTTTAAAATTGATAATGGCCGGTATTTATTGAAATATGAAAATTCAAAAAAATATGCGGAAATTTTTTTCGGAGCGATTATGGAAAATAAAGAAGAAATTTTTATTTATGTTTATAATTTTTACAGGCATATTCAAGGTAAAGGAGATTTTCCATTTTTTAATGTAAAAATATGATTATTGTATGTTATGATTTTAGCAATGATAAGATAAGAAATAAATTTTCTAAATTTCTAAAAAAATTCGGCCGTAAAATTCAGTATTCAATTTTTGAAATTAGAAACAGCCAAAGGATCTTGCAAAATATTTTGGATGAGGTAGAATTAAAATATAAAAAGTATTTTAGAAATTCGGATAGTGTTTTGATATTCAGGATTTGCGAGGGGTGCAAGAAAAAAATTGTCAGATATGGTTATGCGGCGAATGAAGAAGAGGAAATTTTATTTTTTTAAATGGAGAACTTTAACAATTTAATAAAGAAAGTATAAGTTTCTGTGCAGGCATACAAAAAACCGGAGTCTTTATAAAACTCAAAGAGCTAATATAAGCCGAAAAGTCGTAGTGATGTTTATTCGCTATTTGTATCTTTTCGGCTTATATTACAAATATTTACTGTTTAATGCCTATATAAAATTTCTACTTTCGTAGATTGCCCAAAGTTTTTTGATGTCTAACCAGTTTAATGCCTATATAAAATTTCTACTTTCGTAGATATCGGGCTGGTAGCGTAACCAGTTGAAGTTTAATGCCTATATAAAATTTCTACTTTCGTAGATCTAAAAACGCTATGCCCTTATCAGCGTTTAATGCCTATATAAAATTTCTACTTTCGTAGATCCGCATTGCTTTTCTGATATTTTTAGCGTTTAATGCCTATATAAAATTTCTACTTTCGTAGATGTTGTTGAAAAGGTCTTATAATGATAGGTTTAATGCCTATATAAAATTTCTACTTTCGTAGATAATGTCATAACTGTTCTATTTTAACTTTTGTTTAATGCCTATATAAAATTTCTACTTTCGTAGATTCGCCGCGCTAAAATCATCATTAAAAGTTTAATGCCTATATAAAATTTCTACTTTCGTAGATTTATTAAAGTTTTTAGTGGCCCAAAGAGTTTAATGCCTATATAAAATTTCTACTTTCGTAGATTGGCGACGCTCGGGTTTATGGCGACGGTTTAATGCCTATATAAAATTTCTACTTTCGTAGATCCGGAACTCCTTACACCACAAATATCAGTTTAATGCCTATATAAATGGCTTGTTTATTAGATTCCCGCCTTCGCGGGAATGACAAAGAGGAAAAAATGGAATGACAATTTTTGGACAGTCATAGTTTAATGCCTATATAAAATTTCTACTTTCGTAGATGCCAGTGTCCGAAAAGCATCAGCTCCGTGTTTAATGCCTATATAAAATTTCTACTTTCGTAGATATTTCCATGTTTTTTTGGGTATTTAATCAGTTTAATGCCTATATAAATGGCTTGTTTATTAGATTCCCGCCTTCGCGGGAATGACAAAGAGGAAAAAATGGAATGACAATTTTTGGACAGTCTAGGAGGATTTTGGGAAAGTTTTTTGCTTGAATTTATTTTATTTGATAATATAATTATTATGAAAAAAATAAATGTCGCCATATTGTTTGGAGGAAAATCTGCCGAACACGAAGTTTCTTTGAAATCGGCGAAAAATGTCATTGACGCGATTGACAGGAAAAAATACAATCCGATTTTGATTAAAATCGGGAAAAATGGGAAATGGACGCTTAACAAAGACAAAGTCGCTTTGATTCCGTCAAGCAAAGGGGAAATAATCAACTTGTCCAAGCCCGGAAATAAGCAATGCGCCGATGTCGTTTTTCCGATTTTACACGGGCCGTTTGGCGAAGACGGCACTGTTCAGGGATTGTTGAAATTGGCCGATGTTCCGTTTGTCGGGGCCGGCGTTCTCGGCTCGGCTGTCGGCATGGACAAAGACGCCATGAAAAGGATTTTGCGGGACGCGGGCGTTCCGATAGCCGATTTTTTGGTTTTTAAAGGCGCGGATAAAATTGATTTTAATAAAATCGTTGAAAAAATAGGATTGCCTTTTTTCATCAAGCCGGCCAATCTCGGATCATCGGTCGGCATAAACAAAGTGAGCGGAAAAAAAGATTTTGCCAAAGCCGTTGCCGAAGCTTTTAAATACGATGTGAAAATTTTAGCCGAAGAATATGTTAAAGGGCGGGAAATAGAGTGCGCGGTTTTGGGCAATGATAATCCCATAGCTTCGGTTCCGGGAGAAATTCGCGTCAAGCGCGAATTTTATTCTTATGACGCGAAATATATTGACTCCGAAGGGGCTGTTCTTGAAATTCCGGCCGAGCTGGATAAAAAAACAAAAAATAAAATTCAGGATTTGGCGGTCAAAACTTTTGAAGCGCTGTATTGCGAAGGATTGGGCCGGGTTGATTTTTTCTTGAAAGAAAACGGCGAGATTATCGTCAATGAAATAAATACAATTCCCGGATTCACATCTTCCAGTATGTATCCGAAGCTTTGGGAGGCGAGCGGAATCGGCTATGCCGATCTTATTGACAAGCTGATTCAATTGGCGATTGAGCGATTTAAAAAAAGCAGGAAAATAAAAATATCGCGGTAATGCCGTAAAAGCTTGACATTTCAGCCAATATGGGCTATACTTCTTTATGTAAGTGTTATTTTTCTCTTCCTTATGCTTTTAGCGTAATTAGAAGGTAAAATATATAAAAGTGTCGACTTACAATTTAATTATTTTAGAAAGCATAAGTAAAGTTATGAACAAAAAATTATATGTAGGTGGCTTGTCATATTCAACCACCGAAGGCGGTTTAAAAGACGCTTTTGCCCAAGCCGGATCAGTAATTTCAGCCATCGTTATCATGGATAAGATGACTGGAAGATCAAAAGGCTTCGGCTTTGTTGAAATGTCAACAGAGGAAGAAGCAACAGCCGCCATTGACATGTTCAATGGTAAAGAGCTTGATGGAAGAACAGTAACTGTCAATGAGGCCAGACCTCAAGAAGACAGACCGAAGAGAAGCTTCGGAGGCGGCGGAAGAAGTTTTGATCGCAATCGCGACAGCCGCGGCGGAAGCAATTGGTAAAATAAAAATTCGCTAGCTGGCGAAAAAAACACCCTTGAGAAATCGGGGGTGTTTTTATTTGCGGAATTATTGTAGAATATAATTATTGTATTCGGGAATGACAAGAAGAAAGACAGGAATGACAATTTTTTTCTGTCATTGCGAGGACGCCTGTAATCAGGCGACGAAGCAATCTCCGGTTAAAATCAATAAATTTTATTATATATTATTATTTTGGCGCTTTGAACCGGAGATTGCTTCGCCCAGCTCCGCCAGTTGGCGGATGCGGGGCTCGCAATGACAACGATATTTATGGCGAAAACAAAAACAATAAATGAACTTATTAGCTTGAAAAAACCTTTGGTGATTTTTGATTTGGAAACCACCGGCTTGTCAATGAATTTGGACAGGATTGTTGAAATCGCTTATTTGAAAATTTGGCAGAGTGGCAAAACTTTGAAAGGCGAATTATTATTGAATCCGGAAATAAGCATTCCGGCTGAAGCGTCGGCGATTCACGGAATCAATGACGAAAAAGTGAAAAACAAGCCGTATTTCAAAGAAAAGGCCGCGGAGCTTTTTGAAGTATTCAATGATTGCTGTTATGGAGGATTTAACGCCGCGAATTTTGATCTGCCAATGCTGAAGCGGGAGTTTTCAAGGGCGGGAATTGATTTTGATTACGCGGACGCTAAAATAATTGATTCTAAAATTATTTACCATCGCATGGAACCGAGGGATTTGTCCGCGGCTTATAAATTTTATTGCAAGAAAGAGCATATCGGCGCGCATGGCGCTTTGGCCGATGTTGAAGCAACAGCGAAAATTTTAGCCAAACAGCTTGAAAAATACGAAGAAACAAGAGATTGGAATTTTATTTATAAAATTCATCACGCGGCCGACGATCGCTTTGTTGACAACGACAGGAAATTTTATTGGCGCGGCGGAGAAGCTTATTTCGCTTTTTCCAAACATAAAGACAGGCCTTTGGCCGAAGTCGCGGAGAAAGACCCGGGGTTTTTAAATTGGCTTTTGTTGGCTGATTTTTCCGAAGAAACAAAAGAGATCGCGAGAAAAGCTTTAAACGGCGAGTTGCCGAGAAAGCGAATAAAAATATGACAGACAATAGCGAACGAATCATCGCGCCGGAAGAATCCGGAGATGACAAAACTTTGGATTTGACTTTGCGGCCGAAAAAATTGAGCGAATTCATCGGCCAGGACAATATCAAAGAAAATTTGCGAATTTTTATCAAAGCCGCGCAATCCAGAAGCGAACCCATAGAGCATGTTTTGCTGTACGGTTCGCCGGGTTTGGGAAAAACCACTTTGGCGCATGTCATCGCCAATGAATTGGGAGTCGGCATAAGAATCACTTCGGGGCCGGTGATTGAAAAGAGCGGAGATTTGGCCGCGATTTTGACCAATTTGAATCAGGGCGATATTTTATTCATTGATGAAATCCACCGGATGAATAAAACCATTGAAGAAATTCTTTATCCAGCCATGGAGGATTATGTTTTGGACATAATAGTCGGCAAAGGCCCGTCGGCCAGAACTTTGCGGATTGATTTGCCGCGTTTTACGATTATCGGCGCGACCACGAAAATCAGCATGCTGTCTTCGCCTTTGCGTGACAGATTCGGAATGACTTACCATCTTGATTTTTACCAAAGCGAAGACATAAAAAAAATCATTGAGCGAAGCGCCAAAATTTTAAAGATCGCTCTGCCGGCCGAACCGGCGTCTGAAATCGCCGAACGGTCAAGGCGGACGCCCAGAGTGGCGAATCGGCTTTTGAAAAGAGTGCGGGATTATTGCCAGGTTGAAGGCGACGGGAATATAAATCAGGATTATTGCCGGCAGGCGTTTAATCTTTTGGAAGTGGACGAACTTGGTCTTGACCGCGTTGACAGGAAAATTTTGGAAGTTATCATTGATAAATTCGGCGGCGGGCCGGTGGGATTGAACGCCATAGCCGCGGCCGCGGCCGAGGATATCGCCGCGGTTGAAGAAGTGTATGAGCCTTATCTGATGCAGCTTGGATTTTTGGACAGGACTCCGCGCGGCCGCGCGGCCACCGATACGGCGTATAAGCATTTGGGAAGAAAAAGGAAAGGGCAGGAGAAGATGGTTTAAATTTTCAATTTTTTCTGTCCTTTCTTGTCATTCCCGCGCAGGCGGGAATCCATGATTTGCGTTTAACCCCTGGATTCCCGCCTGCGCGGGAATGACAAAAGAAAAAACGGGCCTGCCTGCCGGCAGGAATGACAAATAGCAAGTCCGCCAGCTGGCGGATTGAAAGTTGATAATTAAACATATGACCATACCTCTTACGGCTTTTTTATTTTTGTATTTATTATTCGTTTTTATTTGCCTTGTTTTCAGCGTTATCGCGATATACCATATTATGAAATACGGGCAGGTGAATTTTGCGACTTTCGCCGCGGTTTTTATTTACGCGGCTGGATGCGCCGCGGTTTTATTTTTGTCTTATCTATATTTAAGCCGAATTGACTGGAGCGTCGGCCTTACAATCATGCAGGGAGGCTTTGGAATTTTCGGCGTTAATAATTTTTAATATGCTGGATTATAAATTGCCCGGCAGATTGCCGAATGAAAAAATCATAAAAATTATCAGAAAAGACATTTTTGTTTTGCTGGCGAAATTGTTTTTGTCCGCTGTTTTAGCCGCTTTGCCGGCCGCCGTGGGCGCGATTATGGTTAGCGTTTATCCGAATTTGCTGAACGGAGAAATTTCTTATCCTCTGATAATGTTAGCCGCGAGCGGCTATGCTTTATTCATTTGGCTGTTCGGATTTTTTTCTTTCATTGATTATTATCTGGATGTTTGGATAATAACAAGCGACAGGATAATAGATGTGAGGCAGGAAGGTTTTTTTTCGCGCACGGTTTCGGAATTGAAGCTTTATCAAATACAAGATGTAACCAGCGAACTGAAAGGAGTTTTGAAATTCGTTTTCTGCTACGGCGATGTTTTCGTGCAGACGGCCGGAGAAGTGCAAAGATTTGTTTTCAGGCAGATTCCGGATCCTGAAAAAATCAGGGATATTATCATAAAATTGGCAGAAGAAAATAAAAAAATACACCATGTTTAAAACGCAACCTTGACTTTCGCGTGTTTTTCAAGTTATAATAAAATTGTTTAGAATAATTTAATTATCAAATAATTTATGTCAGTACCAGCAAAACGAAGATGCAGAAGCGAAGCTCGCCGGGGTCGCTCTCATCAGGCTTTGAAAAAAGTTAAATTAAACAAATGCCAAAAATGCGGTAAAGCGATTTTACCCCACAAGGCTTGTGTTTTTTGCGGATTTTACAAAGGCCGCGAAGCGTTGAAAATAAAAAGCATCCGCCGGTCGGCGAATCAAAAACAAGAAAAATAAAATTTGATTTTATGTCCAACAGACATCTGGCCAGAACAATAGCGATGCAAACTCTGTTTTCTTGGGATTTTAATGAAAAAAAAGATACAGACTTGAATAATCTGATAGAGAGGAATTTTCGGCAATTTGCTCCGAAATTCAACGATCATGGCTTTGTTAAGTCAATTGTTAACGGCGTAATGAAAAATCAAGCTGAAATTGACGGGTATATAACAAAATACGCCACAGAATGGCCGTTGGATCAGATTACCATAGTTGACAGGAATGTTCTGAGAATAGGAGTTTATGAATTGGTATTTGATCCGGACATACCTTCAAAGGTGGCGATTAACGAAGCCATTGAAATAGCCAAAGCTTTCGGAGGAGAATCATCCGGAAAATTCGTCAACGGAGTGCTAGGGACAGTGTTTAAAGAGATAGGGCATGCTTTGGTAAAAAACGAAATACCCATAAAAACCGAAGAGCTTGCCCGCTAATTTATAATTAAAAAACATAATGAAAGACTTCTCAAATCTTGAAGAATCGCTCGGGGTTAAATTTATAAACATTGACATGTTGAGGCAGGCCGTAACCCACCGTTCTTATTTGAACGAACATCCTGATTTTGAATTGCGCCATAACGAACGGCTGGAATTTTTGGGCGACGCGGTTCTTGAAATAATAGTCACCGAAATTTTATTCAATGAATTTGAAGATACTCCCGAAGGAGACCTCACGAACTGGCGGGCGAGCTTGGTAAATTACAAAATGCTGGCCGAGGTGGCAAACGAGCTGGGCATAGAAAAATATTTGTATTTATCAAGAGGAGAATCAAAAGACAAGAATTCAAAAGCCAGACAGATTATTTTAGCCAATGCCATGGAAGCCGTCATCGGCGCGATTTATTTGGATCAGGGCATAAAGCCGACGAAAAAATTCGTTAAAAATTTTATTATTTCAAAATTGGACAATATTTTAAAAAACAAGCTTTATCTTGATCCCAAATCAAAATTTCAGGAAAAAGCGCAGGAAATTTCCGGAACCACTCCGCATTACAAAGTTTTAAGCGAATCCGGCCCGGATCATGCCAAAGAATTTGTTGTCGGGCTTTATTTGGAAAATGAATTGATTTCTCAAGGCAAAGGCTCTTCCAAGCAAGAAGCTCAAGTGGCCGCGGCTGAACAAGGATTGAAAAATAAAAATTGGCTTAATTAGGGACTGCCGCCGAATACCGTATTCGCCCTAAATTTCCAAATTTACTCAAAATTGTGAAAATTTATGCCCGAAAGAGCATTCGGCGGCAGTCCCATTAAATTTTAAAATTATGAATATCAAAGAAATATTCAAAACGGCCGTTGAAAAAAAAGCTTCGGACATTCATTTTGTCGCCGGACAATTTCCCATTTTAAGGATTGACGGAGACTTGGAAGAAATACAAGGCAAGATCGCCCTTACCGGAAGCGCCATAGAGCAGGCGGCTTTTTCGTTGATTACCGAAGAGCAGAAAAAAAGCTTCATTAAAAATCGGGAGCTTGATTTCAGTTATGAAAACGATGATAATTCCAGATTCAGGGTGAATCTGCATTTTGAAAAAAACAATATCGGACTGGTGGCCAGAGTCATCAGCGACGAAACTCCGACACTGGAAAAAACAGACATGCCCAAATTAGTCTATGATTTGATGAATTTGAAGCAAGGTTTGGTGCTTGTTACCGGTCCGACAGGATGCGGGAAATCAACTTCTTTGGCCGCTATGGTGAATTATATAAACAGTTCAAGAAGATGCTCCATAGTGACGCTTGAAGATCCGATTGAATATGTTTTTAAGTCTGATAAAAGCCTGATTATCCAAAGACAGCTTGGCAATGATATGAATTCTTTCGCCAACGGCTTGAAGCATGTTTTAAGGCAGGACCCGAATGTGATTATGGTCGGCGAAATGAGAGATTTGGAAACTATCGCCGCCACCATAACTTTGGCCGAAACCGGGCATTTGGTTTTAGCCACTTTGCACACTTACAGCGCGGCGCAGACCGTTGACCGCATTATTGATATTTTTCCTCCGCACCAGCAGAATCAAGTGAGAATGCAGTTATCAATGACTTTGGCCGCGATTATTTCCCAAAGGCTTGTGAATAAAATAAAAGGCGGACGCGTCGCCGCGCGGGAAATTTTGACAAACACGCCGGCGATTTCAAATTTGATAAGAGAAAATAAAATCGCCCAGATAAAAACGGTTATAGAAACAAGCTCAAAAGACGGCATGATCAGCTTGGACAGAGTATTGAAAAAAATGCATGACGACAAGATAATATCAAAAGAAACCGCCCAATCAAATATGGAGCATCCGGAAATTTTGGAAAAATTCAGGATTTTATAAAAAGTGAATTTTAATTAAAAAAATTATGAAAAATTTAAAATTGATTTGCATGTTTGCCGTTTTGATTTTATTTTCGTTGCTTTCTTATGTGAAAGCGGAAGGTCAAGCAACTTTCAGAATTATTACCGAAAGCGGTTCAGGCGACTATATAGGGCAAAATGAATCATGGGATTTTTCTAATAGTAACAATTATACAATTACGGTAACAGGAGCTAATGAAAATTCGGTTGCTTTTAATGTGAAAGATTTTAATGTATCAAACATGACTTTTGAATTTGCCAGCGAAGCCGGCAAAATAATATCTCCGGGGCTATATGTTCCTGCTAAAAGATTTCCTTTTCGCGATTCTTACAATGGAATTAACATTAGCGGTGATGGACGAGGTTGCAACGAAATTCTAGGGGCTTTCTATGTCCATGAATATGCTATAAACAACGGCACTTTGGAAAAAGCCGCTATTGATTTTGTCCAAATTTGCGAACCAAGCACAAGTGATTTATATAGCGATACCAGGCCAAAATTATACGGCTCTCTCCGTTATAATTCTAATGTCTCGAATTCATGCAACAACCAAGGTTGCGCGGAAGCAAAGAAAAAATTAGGATTTACAGAAAGCCAAGAATCGACTAATAACCAAGAAACTAACAACACAAGCAATACAAATATTGTTACAAGCGTAAGCGATCTTCCTAAAGCTGATGCCCACAAAGCCATTGTGAAAATTAAATCCTACGCTTTGAACGCTGATAATGAACTTTCCCTCTTTTCAAGCGGATCCGGAGTCGTAATAAATTCAAGCGGCATTATTTTAACCAACCGGCATGTGGCAATATTGGAAGATGATTTTGATAACACGGAAAGAGAATCATCCTTTATCATCTGTCTAACGGAAGAAATAAATAAGGACCCCGAATGCAAATACACCGGAAAATTAATCGCCAGCAATAAAGATCTTGATGTCGCTTTGTTAAAAATAGAAAACATAGTCGGCTACGGCAATAAAAATTCTTTCTCGTTTTTAAATTTAAACACTTCTGATTCCACTTCAATAAATAATGAAGTAACCGCACTTGGTTATCCTTCAATCGGCGGAGATACGATAACGATTACCAAGGGAGTAATCAGCGGCAAGGAAAACAAACATGATAAAAATTGGTTAAAAACCGACGCAATCATTTCTTATGGCAGTTCGGGCGGAGCGGCGATTGACTCAAGTGGCGGAGTTATCGGTATAACCAGTGCCGCTCACTCGGACACACTCGGCAGTCTAGGTTATATCATTAATGTTACTTCGTTAAACGGCTGGGTTAATTCAAACATTGGAAAAACCTTGCAATCCAATTCTTTAAACGCCAAATCAATTGAATTGGCAAAAAAAATACTCAATATAAAAAACAGCAATGAATTTATTAACAGCGAGCCGGCTTATAAAATAACCAAACCGTCCGACTGGGATTTCGCCAATGAAGATGAAACCGAGCTGATAATTGATAAGGAAAGCGATGACGAAAGTGGCTACATTGCAATATCCGCTATTAAGTTTCCGTATAATGTTGATACAGGCATAGTGGAAGCAAGTATAAAACGAGAATTATCATTTTTACTCTCCTTGGCCTCAATCGTTAAAAATGAAGATATTAAAATAAACGGAAATAACGCAAAAAAAATAATAATTTCCGCCGCTGGAAAGCAACAAAATTATTATTATATTCCTACTAATAATTATCTATTAACAATATTATATGATTACGGACAAAATGATAAAGATAAAACCACAATAGACAATATAATAAATTCGTTGTCTTTGATCAGCTCAGGGCAATATTTTGAAAAAACTGAATACACGCACGACAACCCAGAATTTAGTATTAAGCTAAGCAATAATTGGGCGCTACTTTCCCGGAATTCAAAAGAACACCCGCTTTTTATTACTAACAAAACTAATAAATACGCCTTTGCAGATATTGAAATAGCAAAAACTGACGATAATACAAAAAATTTAAACAATAACGAATATTTAAGCCATATTGAACAAAAAGTTAAGGAGGCGAGCAGTTCGGGAAATATCTATGACATTAAAATAGAAATTTTAAAGAAAGACGCGCACTATAAATTAAGCGATAATTTAACCGATGTAATAATGATAGATTTTGTTGTGAAATCAATAAGCGCCGGCAAAATTTTATTCCAGGATAGAGATTATTGTATAAAAACCGGTGAAAAATACATTGTTGTTTCTCTAAATTATTTTAAAGATGATGCGAATGGCTATAATGACATTTTAAATAAGTTCAACAGCATGTTATCTTCCCTGACTTTAGGATTTTCGCAATCCGGTTCTAAGGCGAGCGCCTCGCAAGAAACTAATGTTAAAAATATTACACTGTACAATAGCTTAAAAGGTAAGATTATGCTTAAAGTTGAAGCTAACGGAGAAGCATTCTATGTTCACCCGACAAACAAAAAAATGTATTATCTTGGCCGTCCTGATGACGCTTTTGCCGTAATGCGAGAGCAGGGAGTCGGAATTACCAATGTTAATTTGTCTAAAATTCCTGTAGGTTTTAATAATTTGACCGGACCAGATTCAGACGGCGACGGTCTCCCGGATTTATTTGAAGACGCAATCGGCACAAACAAAAACAATTCCGATTCGGACAAAGATGGCTATAACGATAAAACCGAACTATCCGGAAATTATAATCCCAATGGCTCAGGCAAGTTAAACTTGGATAATAATTTTTCCGGCGCGCAAAAAGGGAAAATATTTTTACAAGTTGAAAGAAATGGCGAGGCTTGGTACATAAATCCAGCAGACGGCAAAAGATATTTCCTCGGTCGGCCAACTGACGCTTTTCAGGTAATGAGAAATATAGGACTGGGAATTTCAAATAATGATTTTGGTAAATTATAATCATGATAATTTATGAAAGATTGGGTTGATTTAAAAAAACTTCTTGAGCGCGAAAATATTCCGGCCAATGGCATAGAGCTGGCCAAGAATTTTTTAATTTCTCTGCCTTTTGAAAAACGCCAGCGAATGATGGGCGTTTTTACCGGTTGGCCGGAAAAAATCGCTTTATTTATTGATTTGCTGAAAAAGAAAAGAGAATTGGCGCAAAATTATAATTCCGAGTTATCAGGGGAAATTTTGAATTTGGAAAATCAAGAAATTCAAAATTTAATCAAAAAAATTTAATAATATGGAAAAACCGCCTGAATTAAAATTTGAAAAAAATTTAGAATCGCCGGAAGCGGAAAAAGAAAATTTTGGCGGATTTTTGCGGGAAGAATCCCGTCTTCAAGAAAAAATCGGGCGCGCGGCGGATGAAATCACTCCGCAAAAACTCAAGCATCCTGTCATAAACAAAGCGCTCCGCCTGCTGGCAGCCTTGTCCATTTTTATGGGCGGTTCTTCTTATTACGCCAAAGGCGCAAGCGCGGAAGAAATTAAAGATGATTTGCGGCCATCAGATAAAACAGCGGCGGAATCGTTTAAAGCGGAAGATTCCGCTTGGAAGAAATTTATCGGCCGTTTGGATATTACCGTCAGCGGAAGCCATGAAGATTCGCCGTCTTTTGAAAGCGGAGTTTCCGATGATATTTCAACATTTGAAAATTTAACTCAAAGCGATTTTTATAAAGATTTTCCTGAAAAAGAATATAAAGAAGCGGTTAAATTTTTTTATGATTCCATCCGTTCTTCCGATACGGTGAAAGATTATTGTCAAAAACTTAATCAACGCGAAAATTTTTCCGGCCGGCAAAAAACTCCTATTCTGCAAATTTTGGGCGCGTATTTAAGCGATACATATAATTACGATATGCTTGATGAAAAAAGCACAGTAAAAGTTTCCGACGAAGTTATGTTTAATTCCGTGAAATTATTGGCGCAAACCGGAGAAAAAAAACAAACAGGAATATGCGGCAATATTCATACTTTTTTATCCAAAGCGGCGAAAGAAATGGGTATGGAAGCATGGACTCAAAGCGTATCGCAGAATAGAGAAGGCCATATTTGCACCGGGTTTATAAGTAAAGAAGACGGACAAGATAAACAAATCGTTTTTTTAAATTATGGCGCGATAATTCCAACCGGCACTCTTGATTATAAAGACGCTTTGGGAATTCTTGAAAGACAAATGGGAGCGATAAGCGCTCTTGACTCTTTCGCCAGCAGCGACAGAATGCTGCTTGTTAAAAGCCGGGCGCAGGAAAAAATTGAACAAGCGGCCGGCATCGCCGACACCGGACAAAACATGGAAAATAAGCTGGCTAAAGGCAGAATTGAAAAAGAAGAAAATTCATTGGACATAAAAATAAGCGAAGAAACAAAAAGCATCAGTTTGACCAAGGATTGTGTCGGTTTAACTTTTTTCAATTACGAAAACGCCGAACAAAATCCCTATCAATCGCTTGAAGATTTGAACGCCTTGAGAGGAAGTTTAAATTTAAAAGGAGAAAAATTTTCTTTACAGGAAGACGCGACAATTTTGCATCTTAATTTAAAAAATCTTGAAGGCGGCAATATCGCTTATGACGAATTTATCAATCGCATAGCCGCGGATTTTATTGACAGGCATCAATTCAATAAAAGCCGATACGGGCAGTTTGTTTTAAATTACGGCGCCAGCTTGCAAACGGCCTTAAGATTGGCGATTGACGAAGAAATAAGAGCAGAAACCTCGGGGGTTATGGGCGAAGGCGCGACCGGAGCAAGAATGATATATCTTGACCCGAACAATATCGGAAAATTTTATATCGGCGTTTCGGAAGTTTTTCAAGGGCAGGTTAATAATTTTGAAGAACAAAATTTGACAGCTAAAACAATAGCTGAAAATTTTACTGTCGGAGAAGAAATAGAGATTCGCGAAGGCAAGATTTTAAATTTGGAAGCAGTAAAAAGCAATCTTGACTGGGGCAAAAAAATGGAAATCAAGGGCGGATTGGCAGGCAAAAAATGGCGCGGAGAAATTAAACACGAAAAATCCAAATCCGAATATGAAAGATTTATTCCATCAGGCCAAAAGAATACGGTAGAAATCGGCTACAAAGGCGGACCAAAATGGGAAGTTGATGTACTGGGCTTCAGAGCCGATGAAAAATACGCCGACGCGCCGGAACAAAAATCCTACGGCGCCGAAGTTAAAATGAGAATATTTTTGTGGTAATAATTTTTTAAATAATCAAAATATGTTCAAAGAAAATTTTCCAGTCGCGGAAAAATTCAATGCGGACAAAGAAACGGATCAAGAAATTAAAAAAAATCCCAAAGAATTCGTGAGTTGGTTTGAACAATTAAAAAACAGCTTGACTGAAGCGGATTATAAAAAAATTTATAAAAACAATAAAATCCGCAAAGCTTTTGTTCTCGCTTCCGTGCCTTTTTCCGTTTTGCGCGTCGGCGAAGCCATGGCGGAAACAAAAAGCCAAGACATAGTTTCCGGATTGGCTAATCTGTCGGCAATCTCAGAAAAAGCGGAAACAAAAAAATACGCGATGGTCAATTCGGATGAGTTGATTTCCGTAGAGGATAAAAGCCAAAGAAAAAAAATCGCGGAAAGCATTAACGCGGAAATGGGCGCATTTGATAATTTGTCGTTGGAATTAAACGATAGCTTGCGCGATAAAAAATATTTATTGCCGGATGAAATAATTGATAAATTGGGAAAAGGAGAAAAAGCCGTTGATTTTGCCGGCAATATGAAAGAAAATATTGTCAATATGGAAAAATGGCCGAAAAACGCGGACAAAATATTTGAAAATGGCAAATTGCAATATTCCAATTTGGCTAAAATTTTCGGAGAAAGTTTGGGAGCTTTTCAGTTATCGGTAATAGCGCATGAATTAGGCCACGCGGAAGAAGCGTCGCGGCAAGGCGCGTCAAAAACAGATGTGAATATAAATTTTTTGAGCGGCCGCGCTTCTTATGAAGGAAAATTAAAAAATAGAACGGTTGTTACCGCGGCGGGAATCAATAAATCTCAAGCGTTTGGCGATTTTTTAGCGGATAATTTAAAGTCTGATAAAGCGCCTGATCAAATAACGGCTATTCTGGCATTGGCGGCAAAATCAAACGGAATGTTGTATAGTTTAAGAAGCCAATTTGCAGACCAAGCGATTAAAAACGATGATATTGCGGCATACGCGAAAAAGAATAATATTTCAGTCTCGGAATTGGCCTTGGGCTTGTCAGCCGCTTTTTTGGGCAATATTGAAAATTGGAAATTGGCCGGCATCGCTATGGGCAAAGACGGCGTAAAACTATCGGATAAAACTATCGCCCCTTTCTATAATCTAGGCGATTCGGGCCCGGAATACGGAATTAAATTTAAAGCTAATTTTTAATGTAACAATATGACAGATTTGATTATTGGCGACAATTCAAAAAAACAAATTAAAACAGTCGGAATTATAATTATCGCGGTTGTTTTGTTTTTTATTTTCAAGCCGTTTGTTTTAATTGACACAGGAAAAAAGGGAGTGGTTCTGAATTGGCGGGCAGTTTCCGGCACGGTTTTAAATGAAGGCTTTAATTGGAAAATACCGATTATGCAAAAGATACAGGAAATAGATACGCAAACCCAGAAACTTGATGTGAACGCGCTGGCTTATTCCAAGGACATACAAAGCGTTACCAGCAAACTCGCTCTTAATTTTCATGTTAAACCGGAAACAGCCAATAAATTATGGCAAGAAGTCGGCAAGAGCTATCAGGCAAGATTGATAGACCCGGCGATTCAAGAAAGCGTTAAGTCAGCCATGGCGAAATTCACCGCCCAGGAACTGATTGAACAGAGGCCGAAAGTTAAAGATGAAATTAAAAATGAGTTGTTAAAAAGGCTGGATAAATATTTTGTTGTTGATGAATTTTCCATTACTGATTTTTCATTCAGCGACGAATATGAAAAAGCCGTTGAAGCCAAACAAGTCGCCCAGCAAAACGCCTTGAAAGCGGAAAACGATTTGCAGAGAATTAAAAAAGAAGCCGAACAAAGAGTGGCGCAAGCCGAAGCCGAGGCCAAGGCGATTCAAATACAAGCCGCAGCGATTACCCAGCAGGGCGGCAAAGACTATGTCCAATTGAAAATCGTGGAAAAATGGGATGGAAAATTGCCGACGCAAATGATACCGGGCGGGACGATTCCTTTTATTGAATTGAATAAATAAAGTTATAGTTTAATAATAATTGATTAAATATTAGCCATTTTAATGCTATGCTGTCTGCGCTTGACATAATTATTATATACTGTATAATAACAATCAGTTTAATCTTCAATACCATATTATGAAAATATTTTTATTATCCATGAAACTTACAAGCGGTTAAGTCTGGCTGATTTTTGCGCATTAACTTACCGCTTGACAAGCGGTTTTTTGTTTATTGAAATGCATACGAATTACAAATAAAATACGAATTTACAAATAAATAAAATTCGTAAAAAATTTGTAATTTGTACGCATAAATTACAAGCACCTTAACAATCAGTCAAATAAAAACAAATAAAAAGTGAAATGTAAATTAGTAGAGAATTGAGCATCTTATTATTGCAAAAATAATAAATTTAAATAAACACTTTTAAAACAAAAGTGTGGGAAAATCTCGTTAAGGGTATATGGTGGATGCCTTGACTCAAGAAGACGATGAAGGACGTAGCAGCCTGCGATAAGCCTCGGTAAGGTGGCAAGCAACCTTTGACCCGAGGATGTCCGAATGGGGAAACCTATCCGCCGTAATTGGCGGATGTCCGCTGCCGAATATATAGGCAGATGAGACGATTACCCGGTGAATTGAAACATCTTAGTAGCCGGAGGAAAAGAAAAAAATACAAACACAAATTAACACAGATTATTAAACGATTCGTTTAAGTTTGTGTTAATTTGTGTCCATTCCCTGAGTAGTGGCGAGCGAAATGGGAACAGCCCAAACCTTTTAAACCGCGTATTGCCGATCCGTTTCGACGGAAAAGCGATATTGAAGGATCCATGTCCATATGTTTATAAGGTGTTGCAAGATATTTATTTTTACTCCATGGAAGAGTGGGACAGAGACAAAAATGGCAATTTCTAATTGAAGCGAGCTGGAAAGCTCGGCCAGAGAGGGTGATAGCCCCGTAAGTGAAAGAAATTACCGCTCTGTTATAACTATCTTAAGTACTACGGGACTCGTGAAATCCCGTACGAAACCGGGTCGACTATGACCCAAGGCTAAATACTTCTTGAGATCGATAGTGAACAAGTACCGTGAGGGAAAGGTGAAAAGCATCCCTGTAAGGGAGATGAAATAGTATCTGAAACCATATACTTACAAAGAGTCGGAGCCTGTCGCAAGATGGGTGACGGCGTGCCTATTGAGGAATGAGCCAACGAGTTTGCTGTATGTGGCTTGCCTAAATGCCAAATGGCATGAAGGCGAAGTGAAAGCGAGGGTTAATAGCCCGTCCGCCGCAAGGCGGAGTCGCATATACAAGACCCGAAGCCGTGTGATCTAGCCATGATCAGGTTGAACCCCGCCGAAAGGCGGGGGAAGGACCGAACCCACTAGCCGTGCAAAACTAGGGGAGGAATTGTGGTTAGAGGTGAAATTCCAATCGAACTCGGCAATAGCTGGTTCTCCTCGAAATAGCTTTTGGGCTAGCCTCGAGTGTTTCTTTCCGGGGGTAGAGCACTGAATGAGGATAGGTCGCAAGATACTGTCCTTAACCAAACTCCGAATACCGGAAAATTAAGCTCGGGAGTCAGACTATGGGCGCTAAGGTTCATTAGTCTAAAGGGAAACAGCCCTAATCGCAATCTAAGGTCCCCAAATATATGCTAAGTGTAAAAGGTGGTGTCGCGACTGCGACAACTAGGAGGTTGGCTTAGAAGCAGCCATCCTTTAAAGAAAGCGTAATAGCTCACTAGTCAAGTTGCCGCGCGCCGAAAAT
>JAZDFM010000038.1:0-2376 GCA_043807825.1 bacterium
TCGGAATCTCACTCTCGTCTCCAATGTCATCGCCGTGTTTGAAATACCCGTGCGGAATTCCAGCATCGTTGCCATAGCTTTGCTCCACAGAAAGCGCCTCTTCTCCCGCCAAAATCTCGCGCGGTTTCGCGCCGTTGGTCGGACCGATTATGCCGGCTTCTTCCATTAAGTCCAAAATTCTTGCCGCGCGGGCGTAGCCGATTTTTAATCTTCGTTGGAGCAAAGAGGCGGAGGCTTTTTCGGCGCGGATGACTATTTCTTTTGCTTCTTCAAAAAGTTCATCATCTTCTGAAGGTTCAAAACTGCTAATCGGATCGCTTGATGTTGTCTGCTTTTCGGTTATTTGGTCAGCATATTCAGAGCTCCCTCCTCGTTCTTTTAGATAATCCACAACCTTTCTGATTTCATCATCTGAAACATAAGCGCCTTGCAAACGTTTTGGTTTTGAAAGTTCTGAACTGGTATAAAGCATATCTCCCCGGCCGATTAATTTTTCCGCGCCGGAGGTGTCTAGAATTGTTCGCGAGTCCATCAATGATGCGACGCTGAAAGCGATACGGCTGGTGATGTTGGCTTTAATCAAACCGGTGATGACATCAACGGACGGACGTTGCGTGGCGAGTATCAGGTGGATTCCGACCGCTCTTGCCATTTGCGCGAGGCGGATGATTGCGGCTTCAACTTCGGACGCGGCGACTGCCATAAGGTCGGCGAGTTCATCTATTATAAATACAATGTATGGCAATTTTTCTTCTGTTGAATTGTTGTGGCTTGCAATATTTCTGTGTCCGCATTTGGATAGCAAATCAAATCTTCTGTCCATTTCGTTCAGGCACCATTTTAACGCGTTGACTGTTTTTTTTGCATCTGTAATAACAGGCGTGATTAGGTGGGGAATTCCGTTGTAGCTCATTAGCTCTACCCTCTTTGGGTCCACCATTATAAATTTAAGGTCGTCTGGTCCGTTTTGATAAAGCAGAGAAATAATAATTGTGTTGATGCAGACTGATTTTCCAGATCCTGTTGAACCGGCGATCAAAAGATGGGGCATGCCGTCTAGACTCGCGACCCAAGAATTTCCTTTTACATCTTTTCCAATGCTCATCGCCAAATTTGATTTTCTCATTCTGAATTCCTTGCTTTCCAATATCTCGCGTAAATTTACCACTGCGATTGATTGGTTCGGCACCTCAATTCCGACCAACGATTTGCCCGGAATCGGGGCTTCAATTCTTATTGGATGGGCGGCAAGCGCCAAAGAAAGGTCGTTGCTTAGCGAAGTAATGCGATTTAATTTAACGCCGTCTGCGGGACGGCAGGTGTATTGAGCGACGGTGGGTCCGACATTGTATTCGCACATTTCAACGTCAATTCCAAAATTTTCTAAAGTTCTGGCAATTTTTTCTTTTGTCGCCTCAACATCTCCGGCTGACGGTTTGTCCGCTTTGTTGTTTAACAAACTTAGCGGCAGGTCCACTTTGGGATGTTTTGGAAAAGTTATCTGCGACTGAATTAATTCATCTTTATTTTTTTTCTCTTTCTTTTTGAAAAATTTCTTAGAATCTTCTTCAACTTCTTCTTGCTCTTCGTCAGAATAATCAGATTCATCTTCCGCCTCTTCGCCTTCTTCAACATCTTGATTTTTTGATTTTTTGATTTCTTGATTTTTTGGTTTCTTGATCAACCCGAAAATTATTTTGAACGGATACAAAATAAAACGAATGGGCATTGCTATAAATTTGCTATGCTGGGCTAAATTTTCAAAAGTCGTATTGAAAGTTATTAATATTGAAATAAAAAAGAGAGCGATTAAAACTATCAAGGCGGCCAAAAAACTGGTAAATTTCAAAAGAGGATACGAAAGCGCTACTCCCAAAAATCCTCCGCCGAATCCGTTTTGGGCTTGGGAAATTGAATATTCAATCGGATAATACAGATGGGTAAGGCCTGTCATTGATAAAACTAAAATGACCATGCCGAAATAATTCATCCCTGAAATAAAATATTTATTTTTTTTGAGCAACATGTAGCCGAGCGCGATTGTGATAATGGGGAAAAGGAATTTTAACCAACCGAAAATCAATCTCAGTATTTTATCAAAATACATTCCAACGAGTCCCGCCCATCCCAAAAAACTTAGAATGCTCAAAAGACCGCAAGTAAACAAAATTACAATCCAAATCCCTTGTTTTGTCTCGGAGCTTAGTCCTAAAAATTCATGTTCTTCGTTATTGTAACTGCTTTTTTTGCTTATTTTTTTTGCCATAGGAGGATTAGTTATAAAGTTTAAAGTAGGGACACAAAATATTGTGTCCACAGTAAAGCCTTTATGAACCCAAATAGTAATATTTAATATAAAAATATTAGCACATTTTC
>JAZDFM010000039.1:0-14114 GCA_043807825.1 bacterium
CAAAGCTACTAGCATCAGCCCCGCCGTACATGACATTATAGCTGAGGTTACTCGGCTTAAGTTCTCCCGCACCATCGTTTATAACTACTACATTAACTATTATCTGTCCTGGTTTTATCTCGGCAGAGAAAGTTGTATAACCTGAAAATAAAAATACTACTAAAAACCCAAAAATATAATTTTTCATAGTTAAAATAAATATTTTATTAAAGAAACATCTTCATCCTTAAGATCACAAAGCGATATTTTTTTCTGTAAATATCTCATCCCAATTTCTTTGAAGCAACTTTCTAAGTTACTATAATTCTCTTGGATATACACGTTGGTTGATTTACCTAAATTTGTTATATCGGTATTATATTCAGTTCCACTTATTTGAAAATTTATCTTATAATAAATTTCCGAATTTGATTTGTTGCGGACATAAAATGTAGCTTGATAACCGTCTGAAACTTCAAAACATTTAAAACGGACATTATAAATTCCTATATCGTCAAGATTTATAAAATTTAATTCATTCATAAATTTAATCAATTCTTACACCATTTTTATAAATTTCAATTTTCGTTTTCTCTCTTGTTGCTCCAAAAATAATATAAAATCCATAATCATACCCAAAACCTCCGTTGTTCCTACAGCCGACACCCCTAGTCAAAATTTTTAAATTTTTTATATCTTTATCTCTGCCTTTGCCTTTATAATTATTATATTTTTTTACCTCAAAACAAATCAAATCATTTTGATAATTTCCGTCCCTTTTAGTAATAATTGTATCTATATAATTTCCATGAAGATTAGAGACCTTTTTAGTGCTCGTGGTTCCTTCAAGGTGCGACTTATTATACTCGCAATCAACAAAATAATCCTTTCCAAAATTTTCTTGTTCTAAATAAGTTGCAAATCTGTGATTAATACATCTCTCACACAAGCTCTTATTATTATCACCAAACGGACTAAACAAAAATTTGTCTTTATTATATAATTTATCCAGAGCGTTTTTTATCTTCTGGTTTATTTCTGTTAATTCCATAGTAATTTTTAAGATATCAAATCATTTATATTCTTCCCATAAATCTTTGCGAACTTTTTAACCTCAACAATATCAAGGCGGTAGCCACCGGATTCAACCCGGGAAATATAGGATTGATGCCGTTTTAACTTTTTAGCCACCTCGATTTGTCGTAAGCCGGCTTTAAGCCGAGCCAGCTTTAATTTCTTAATAAATTTAGCGTATTCTTTTGTCCAAATCGGCTGCGGGACTTGGATTCGAACCAAGATAACATCCTCCAGAGGGATGTGTCCTACCATTAGACGATCCCGCAATGCGCCTTATCAGCGCATCCGCCGATGAGGCGGATATGCCTTAATTAGGCTTAAAAATAATTTTTCAATTTACCTTTTAAAACCTCCCTGCCATATCCGGATTTAAAAAATAGCTCATCTTGCGCCGCATCTTTTTTATCTAAAAAGGCCTCATAAAAAATTAGTTCAAACTGCCCATTCTTGCTTGTATATTCTCCGCCATTTTTTGAATTATGATCCCTGAATCTTTTTTTCAAATCTCCTGTTATTCCTGTGTATAATTTTTTATTCTTTATACTTCTTAAAACATAGACATACCACATATTATTTCATCTTCATACCGCCGGAGAGGCGGGACGATCCCGCAAAAATAAAGAAACTTCTTTTGCGCAATAAATATTGGATTCCCGCCTTTTTTCTTTGTCATTCCCGCGAAAGCCGGAATCCAAATTTTGCGCTTAACTCATGGATTCCCGCCTGCGCGGGAATGACAAACATAAATTTATCCTACCACCTTGCCGCCGAATGTTTTCAATAAATTATCAATCATATTCCCCTGCTCGTCCGCCGGAGAGGCGGATTCGGGTTCGGGCTGTTTTTTAAAATCCACCGGTTCGTCGGAAACCAATTTATTGGCCGCCACTTCTATATTTTCGTCAACAACAGCTTGTATAAGAATTTGCGCGCCGTAGACCTGACACAAAACTTTTTCTATTATGCTTTTTATCTGCGCTTCATTCACCCTGTCTTTATGGAATTTATATTTAAACGCCAGGCAAAGCTGATTTCCGCTCAAGCCGCGCGGCTGGCAAACCCGCAGAATGAATGATAAAGAATGATTATATTGCTTCACTTTCGCCAAAACTTCATTCCATTTTTCCTGAATTTGGCTATCCGTGAAATTTATCTGTTCGCTCGCGGCAACAGGCTTTTTTTCTTCAATTTTGGCATTAGCCGGCTGAATTTTCGGAATATTGAATTTTGATCCTGACGGAAAAACTTGATTCTGCGCCGAGGGCGCGGCCGGCGCCGAACAAATTTCGGCGATAACCATTTCCAGAGGAAGCTGGCGGATGAATTCCGATTTCAATTCAGCGGAAACTTTAATGAACTTTTCCAAAAGCTTTAACGCTTGTTCAACGCTCAAATTTTGAGCCAGCTTGTTTATTTTCAGCTCAAAAACTTCTCCAAGCTCCAAAGACAATTTGCTTGCCAATCCGGAACTCACTTTCATCAGCATAAGCTTGCGCGAAATTCCGATGGCGTCATTGACGAATATTCTAATATCAACGCCGTCGTCAATAAGTTTATTGATCAGCCTGATTCCGCCGGCCGCGTCTTTTTTTATTAAAAATTCCAGCAAACTTATCACTTCGTTCAAATCAGATCTCGGAATCACCAAATCGGCTTCTTCCCGCGTTATTTCATCTCCTCCGATCGCGATAATCTGCCCGAATAAGCTTTCAGCGTCGCGCATATGCCCGTCCGCGTTGCGCGCGACGGCTTCAAGAATATCTTTTTCAATTTTTATTTTTTCCGCGACGGCTATGTAAGATAATTTTTTGACAACATCGCTTACGCTTATTCTTTTGAAGTCAAACCGCTGGCATCTTGAAATTATCGTCATAGGCACTTTATGCGCTTCGGTGGTGCATAAGATAAAAACGACATTGGCCGGCGGTTCTTCAATTATTTTCAAAAGCGCGTTAAAAGCTTGAGGCGAAAGCATGTGGGCTTCGTCAATGATGAAAATTTTATATTTCAAGCGCGACGGAGACACTCTGGCGCTCGCGATTATATTGTCCCTGACATTGTCAACGCCGGTGTTTGACGCGGCGTCAATTTCAATAATATCCAAAGCCGAGCCTTGGGTTATTTCTTTACAGCTTGAGCAATCGTTGCAGGGATCGGCCGAATCGCTTTTTTTGTTTTCGCAATTTATTGATTTGGCGAATACTCTGGCCAAAGTGGTTTTTCCTACAGCGCGCGGACCGCAAAACAAATAAGCGTGCGCCGCCCGCCCGGTTTTAATTTCCTGCTCCAAAGTTATTTTTATATGGTTTTGCC
The DNA here is from genome assembly GCA_043807825.1 of bacterium. GTDB lineage: Bacteria > Patescibacteriota > Patescibacteriia > Patescibacteriales > GWC2-42-12 > JACPHD01. The sequence goes on from JAZDFM010000039.1 coordinate 3,370, forward strand.
CGACAACTTCGGTAAAATTTTGAGGCCTGTATTTGCGATATAAAGTAGACATATTTTTTACTCCGGCTTCCTCACTATATTCTCCACCGCCGCCCATTTTGATTCGCCGTTTTTCGGAATTAAAACAACTGTTTCATCTCCGTGTTCGCCTTTGTAATATGTCGCGCTGGCAGTTAAAACGCGCCATCTTTTCCCATCGGCCGAAGCGAAATATTCGCCGGTTGAAGAGCGTTCCAAAATCCCTATAACCCTCGCGCGCTCTATAGGCCCGATCTGCTTATACATAAAAGTTCCGCCGGCCGTTATAGTAAGCTTTAAAATGTCGCCTTCAACCAACCTTGATTTTGAAGCGTAATTAGCCGGAACGCTGTATTGTTTTCCATCAGGCCCGATCATATTTTCTCCGTCAAATACGCCTTCAATCACCCTTGATTCGCCCGCGTTTTCCGCCGCATGCTCAAAATTTTCATCGCTTAATTGGGCTATGCCGATGGAAAATTCATCCTCATGCCCTAAAATTCCGCCGAGAAGGCTGATTAAACGGTCGTTATTTTCTTTTATATTGTTCAACAATTTTTTGGCCAAAACAATCTTTGATTTGGCAATGCTCGCGTTTTCTTCTTTTTTGTTTTCGTTTTCCATATTTTTGTTTTTATAATTACCAAAATCTTACATAAAAATTTTGATTTTGTAAAGCGCTGATTATTTTTTCTCTTTCTCCGCCAGCTGGCGGATTTCGGCTTCAATTATATTCCTGTCCTGGCCGTATTTCATCCTGCTTAAAGATTTTATTTTAGCCGCCGAACCCTCGTCTTTTATTCCGGGTAAAGGCCATACTGTTGACATTGAAAAAGGCCTGGAAGCAGTGTTATCTATCAGCAATTTTACATAAGCAGTGTATTTTTCAATATTGATCAAATCATATTGGTTAAAAACGGGCGCAAATTCTTTAACCATTGTTTCCGCGTCTTCAGATCCGATTTTGAATAAAACCCATGTGCCGACATTTCCAAAAACCGCGTTTTTGATGGAAGTGTCCTGATTTTTCACCAACTGCCCCAAATATTGGTGCGCGATAGTCAAATTCAAATTGTATTTTCTAGCTTCGCTCAAAATTGAATTGATTGAATCGGTGGTAAAATTCTGGAATTCGTCTATGTACAAATAAAAATCAACCCTTTTTTCCGGCGGCATATCGGTTCGCGACAAAGCCGACATCAAAATTTTTCCAACCAGTATCATGCCAAGCAGATGCGCGTTCATTTCGCCGATCAAGCCTTTTGACAAATCAACTAACAGAATCTTTTTTGAATTCATGACATCGCGGAGATTAAACGAGCTTTTTTGCTGGGCGATTATCGGCCGCATGGTGTCGTTGGAAATAAACGAAGTGAGCTTGGAAGTTATATACGGCACAACATTGGCGAGAGCGGCTTCTCCGCCGGCTTTCTCCGCTTCTTTGCGCCAGAAATCAACAACCGTTGGATCTTTGCATTTTTCCAATTTCATTTTTCTAAATTCGGCGTCGGCGAGAACTTTCGGTATTTCCATAAGCGTTGATCCGCTTTCAGGATCGCTCATAACCAACAGCATGGCGTTTCTCATATACTGCTCAAAAATCGGCCCGCCGGTCGCTTTCAGGTCGTATAATTTATCAAAAATTTTTATCATTTCATTGATGACGAAAGTTTTTTGTTCCGGATATCTGGCGTCAAATTCCAGCAGATTCAAAGCCAGCGGCCGCTCCATATCGGCCGGCGCGAAAAGAATTACATCATCTGCGCGTTCGCGAGGAATGCGGCTCATTATGTCGCTTATCAAATCGCCGTGAGGATCTATGACGCAGACTCCTTCGCCGTTAATAATGTCCTGAATGGCCATGGAAGCCAGCAAAACGGATTTTCCCACGCCTGATTTTCCGATGATGTAAGTATGGCGCCGCCTGTCTTCGCGCTTCATTTTTATTTCCGTGGCTATGCCGCGATAAATATTTTTTCCCAAAGCAATCCCCTCGTCCGGAATATTTGAAGGCGCGGCCGAGTATTTCGCCGAAAGCCATAAAATATTCGGCGTTTCGGTTCCGGAAAGAGGAGGATGATAAAGGCTTGCCAGCTCCTCTGTATTCAAAATAAAGCCGATGCCGGGCTTGAATCTTCTGTAAATAAAATCATTGATTAAAAATTTTTGCGAATATTTATTATAGAACGGCATTTTATTGCTTAAAATATTGCCGTATTGGTAATAATTATACTGGCTGAAAGCGCTGATAATGTTATTGAGAAAAATTTTGGCGCGCGGCTTGTCTTTGGCGCTGGCGACGATTCTGATGTTGACATCAAGGCCGGCTTTGGAATTTTTTTCCTCAATCAATTTTAAAACTTCCTGCTCCATGGCGGTCAAGCGATTTTCTTTTTCAATTTTTTTGGCATTGCCGGCTTCCGGCTTGGCCGAATCCGCCAAATCCCCGAGAAACATCAAAATTTTGGAAAACGCGTTCACTCTTAAAGCGTCTGATAATTTTTTGCCCTGATTCACGGCTGAAACCACTTTGTTGACTTTGTTATGCCAGCTTTTGCGCGCGCTTCTGACCACATATTGGATGGCGATGCTTTCATCATCTCCCAATTTAGACATGGCGTTGACCAAAGAATTTAATGGATCAGCTTCCATTTTGTTGTAAGTTTTCAAAGGGAAAATCAAGCTTCTCTTTGTTCTAATAAATCCGGCCTCGGTTTTCCCGCGAGCTGAAAAAATATTGTAATCTTCAACTTCTTCCAAAACAGCTTCAGGGTAATAAGCCTGAATCTGCTGTTCAATATATCTTCCCATGGCGCGAGGCGCGACAACATAAAAGGAAATGAATTTATGGTTAGCGACTATTTCAAACGAAAAATGGTCGTTTCTTCCCAAAAGCCATGAAAAATTTTTATGCCACGACTGGGCTTTAAGCCCGCCGATGGCTTTAAAAATGGTTTCACCGCGCGCGATTTCTTCCCTTAAATACTGCAGATGGTTCTGATTGTTTTGCGTCTCTTTTTCATTGGGCTTTTCTTTTGGAACGCGCAATAAATAAATCGCGTGGTCATGGTATTTTGAGTTCAAAGCCAAAAACAGAATGAATTTTCTCGCGATCAAAATCAAAACCGCGATCGCGACGGCGGCGATCGAGTAAATCAGCCAGCCTTCAATATTGACGCTTAAGCTGAAATTATGCAAAATTTGATTTTCCTGTCCGCTTATTCCGTATTCCATATTTTTGTCATTATTTTTGTCATTCCCGCGCAGGCGGGAATCCATTTCCTCTATCCATTTTAACCAACTCATCAGCTTTGATTTTCGCCTCCTGCTCTAAAAAATATTTATTCACACCCGGTATTGACATAAGCCATTTTTTTATCAATTTGATTATTTCGCGCATATTTATTTTCGCGCTCGCTAAAATCCTGCTGATTTTTTCAGCGGTTTTTTCTCCTTGATTTTTAAACTCTTTTCTCTTGTCGGCCGACAGATTCAAATATATTTCATCCAGCCCTTTTGACAGGATATTTTCAACACGCTTTTTTAATTTGGCTTGCGGAGCGGCCGCGGCGCCTATGGCATATACTGGCGGTAAAGCGTTATTTTTCAAGTCTGATATTTGGTCTTGCAAAATTTTTTCTGTTTTCTCCGCTTTTTGATTTTGACCGAGTTCAATTCCGCTCTCTATTTTTTCTTTGCCGGTTTTAATGTTGTGAAAAACTTTTTCATTCAAAGCTGTTGTTTTTTCAATATCTTTGCCGTTTTTGGAATAAAGCATAATTATTTAAAATTATTTGTTTTTATTATTATAGCATATTTTTTAAAATCATGTTATAATGCCCTTATATGCCGAATTTCAAAAAAATTTCAAAAAACATCCAGCAAATTTCCATAGCCAACCCGCGCAAAAACAATTATATTGACTGGATCAATATCAACAACGCCGGCAAAGCTGAAATTGAATTCTTAAGGAAAAAATATAATTTCAAACTGTCCCAATTGCAAGCTTCTTCATCAAGATCAAATTCGCAAAGACCGATTATTTCGCGGGAAAATGATTATGTGTTCATGATTCTTCATTTTCCGATGATTTCGGGAAACGGAAAAATCACGGCGTCTGAAATTGAATTTTTTATCGGACACGGGTTTTTGATAAGTTTGCCAAGCGCAGTCATAGAGCCTCTTAATGACTTTTTCAATTTATGCAAAAAAGACAGCGGATCAATGCTGTCTTATGAATTTGAATCTTCAGCCATACTGCTTTATGAAATTTTAAACAAGCTTCTGCAATACAGCTATGTAATTTTAGACAATAACAGCATCGCAATCGGCCGCGCGGAACAGACGGTTTTGGATCAAGACCAAAAAAAATCAGCCGCCGTGATTTTGGGCTTAAGGCATAATTTAGTGAATATGCGCAAGATTATGCAAAACCATAAAAATATCATTAAAAAAATCATGGCTATGGAAAGCAGCGTTATTTCGCATGAACGGCTGAAAAAATATTACGGCGAGCTGATTGACCAGACGAAAAATATTTGGGAAACTTTGGAGAATCAGCGCGAAATGGTGGAAGTTATCCATGATTCTTACGAATCCATGTCAAATTACCGCTTAAGCAATATTATGAAGACTTTAACTATTTTTTATGTTATTTTCTCTTCCCTTTCTCTGGTTGCCGCGATTTTCAGCATTAAAGTTGAAAACGGCATGCCGTTTGTAAGGTATGAAAATGGCTTTTGGATGATACTCGCGTTTATGGGAGCGGTCGGATTGTTTATGCTGTTATTATTCAAGAGAAAAAAGTGGATGTAAAATATTTTCAATATCAGATAAATTCTCAACTCTCGCCAATTTCAGCCTAAGCGCGCTCGCATTTTTCATTCCGCCGGCATACCAGCATAAATGCTTTCGCATCTCAACAATCCCCTGCTTGCCTTTCAGTTTTTCAGCCAAAATGGCGTGTTTTAGAGCGGCTTGATAAATATCTTTATTGCTTCTGATTTTTAATTTTTTATTCTTAACTTCATCAAATATCCACGGTCTGCCCAGCGCCCCTTGGCCGATGCCAATGCCGTCCGCTTGCGATAATTTCAGCATCTCATCCGCGATTTTTTTATCTCGTACTCCGCCGTTCGCCAAAATAATTCCGGAAAAATATTTTTTCGCTTGTTTTATAATTTTCCAATCAACTTTTCCGCTGTGCCCTTGCGATAAATCCCGCCCATGAATCATAACGGCGGCAACCGGTAGATCTTTGATTTTTTTCAAAAAATCCAAAACGGTTATTTGGCCGGCTGAAGAGCGGCATTTAACCGATACTGGCAAATCGGTATTATCCAAAACAGCCTTAACGATCAGGCGAGATAATTCTAAATTATTCATGAGCGCGGCTCCGGCGCCCTGCTTGGCGACTTTTTTCGCCGGACATCCGAAATTTATGTCAATGCCGTCAGGCTTAATTTTTTTTGTTACCAGCTTCGCGGCGCAAGCAAAATGCGCCGGATTGCTTCCGAACAACTGCAAAACAAACGGCCTTTCAGTTTTATCAAAACGCGCCAGCTCAAAAGTTTTTCGCGAATTATGGAAAATTGCGGCCGCGCTTATCATTTCGCTGTACACAATATCAGCTCCGAAACTTTTGCAGATTTGCCTGAAAGCCGAATCCGCGATTCCGGCCATTGGCGCCAAAGCGAAAATCGGCTTTTTTTTATTTTTCAGTTTTTGCCAAAAATTTTTCATTATCTGTCATTTCTAAAAAATGTCATTCCCGCGAAAGCGGGAATCCAGTGTTCATCGCGCAAAATATGGATTCCGGCTTTCGCGGGAATGAGAAAAAATGACGCGGTAATCATTTCTTAAATACCTTTGCGCCATCGATAGTGTCCTCAATTGTACAACCAATAATCTCAAATGCTACCCGCAAATCGTCTGATTTGACCCAATCTTTATTGTCTCTTGCTTTTTGCCTTTCCATTACCAAACGCTCAATTTGATCTATCTCGTTTTGATTAAATTCCATTATTATCCCAGCCCCTAACCCCAACCCTAAAACTTCGTCAAATTTTAAAATAGTGGCTTTTATATCCGATCTTTTTAAATTTGATTCCAATAATTCATTTACTACTTTTAAAGCTTGAGGGGTATTCAAATCATCGTTTATAGCCTCAATAAATTTATTATTAAAATCATTATTGATAAAACCTGAATCAACCCCTGATTGAACTAACCCCTGTTTATTAAACAAAAGAGGTGTTAATCGCCTAAATTTATCAAACAGATTATTAAATCCTTTTTCTGCATTTAAAATTCCCGCTTCGCTGTATTCCATGGGTTTTCTGTAATGCGTTTGCAAAGCCGCGAATCTGAAAACCAACGGATCAATCCCCTTTTTCAAAAAAGCGTTTTCCAGCGTTAAAAAATTATCTCGGCTTTTCGCCATTTTTTTTCCTCCGGCGATATTCAAAAATTCATTATGCATCCAATAATTAACCCACGGGCTTTTGCCTGTAGCCGCTTCGGACTGCGCTATCTCGTTTGTATGATGGACGCTCACATGATCAATGCCGCCGCAATGAATGTCAAAATGATCGCCGAGATATTTCAAACTCATGGCTGAACATTCAATATGCCAGCCCGGGAAACCGACACCCCACGGCGAATCCCATTCCATCTGGCGTTTTACATTTTTGGGGCTGAATTTCCATAACACGAAATCAGTCGGATTTTTTTTCTCAGGATTTTTTTCAACTCTGGAGCCTTCGGCCAAAGCCGATAAATTCTGCCGGCTTAATTTCGCGTAATTTTTAAATTTGGAAGTATCGTAATAAATACCGTCGGAAATTTTATAAGTGAAGCCTTTTCTTTCCAGAATTTTTATCAGCGCTATCTGCTCTTTAATATGATCCGTGGCTTTGCACCAAATGTCTGGCTGAATGATGTTTAATGATTTTAAATCATTTTCAAAAGCGTTGGCGTAAAATTCGGAGATTTGCCAAGCGGTTTTTCCTTCTCGTTTAGCGCCGATTTCTAATTTGTCTTCACCCATATCACGATCGCCTGACAAATGCCCGACATCGGTGATATTCATCACATGTTTAACTTTATAGCCGTTATACAGCAAAACGCGCTTTAAAATATCTTCAAAAATATAGCTTCGCAGATTGCCGATATGCGCGTAGTTATAAACAGTCGGTCCGCAACAGTACATTCCGGCTTTGCCCTTTTTTATAGATTTGAATTCCTGTTTTTCGCGGGTTAAAGTATTGTAAAAATAAAGTTTGTCCATAAGCTTATTCTAAATAATTTACCGCAAAATAGCAACAAGCAAAAAAAAATAAGCGGCTGTTTAAGCCGCTTATTCCAATGTTGTTATAAATACTTCTCCGGATCAACCGCTATGCCGTTTTCCAAAACTTCAAAATGCAGATGCGCTCCGTTGGTGTACGGTCCTGCGCCGATTGTTCCAGGAGTTCCGCCTGACAAACCGATAGTATCGCCTTGCTTAACCTGCTGTCCAGCCGCAACATCAATGCGCGACAAGTGCGCGTATCTTGTAATCAGCCCGGCGGAATGGCTTATGGAAACATAGCTTGTTTGGTAAGCCGAACCTTGAACAACTTCAATAACCGTTCCATTTCCGGCCGCCTTAACCTTTGTTCCTTGCGCCGCGGCCATGTCTATGCCAGTATGTTCGCCGACCGAAGCGCGATAAGGATAATTCGCGTCATGGAAGCCGTAAGTTATTCTGTCGCTTACGGGCTTGATAAATATTCCGTCAACCGCCGATGAAACCGCAAAATTATAATTATCGGTCGGATCGCCGCTTATCTCGGCTTTGACTCCGGAATCTTTTCCTTTAGCTTCAAAATCGCTGAAATAAATATCAATCCGCCGGCTGGCGGATAAGCCGTCCGAGTCAATGCCGTCAGCGTTGACATGGACATCAAATACGGCTTCTTCTCCGGCCTTGACGATAAAGCCGTTCAAATTTATTTTATTGGCTCCGGCGACAGGGCGCGCCACTGCGTATCCGGCATTTCTTTGAGTATCGCGATTGACAATTTTCAGATTGCTGTATCCAAAACTGTAAGTAAGCTCGTTGTCGGCGGAATTGATTGTTATTGACTGCAATCTCAAATCTTCGCATCCGGAATTTTTAACTTTGAATCCGGCGATAATATTATCATTTTCGCCTTTAGCCGCGAAACCATCGGCAACTTTGCTTATTTCGGCCGAAGCTTGCCCGAAAACAACTTTATGGCTGTTGGCGTTTAAATTTTTAATCACGGCCGGAATCAGAGAATCATTGTTGACAGCGGCAATGTTGCTGATGGCAAACTGAATTTCCGAGGCTTTAAGATCGGTTTCGGTATCGGCGTAAATTTTCACCTCGGCCCTTGAGCCTGACCTTAAAACATATTTAAATCCGCTGGCGGACAAATCGCCGCCGTAAGGAGTTTTAATAACCGCGATTTGCGACAATCCGATATAAAATCGCAGATTGCCGAACCCGTTCTCAAAAGACGCGGCGCCCGAATTTTCACTGCCGCGCGAAAACGATATATCAGTTATTTTAATATCGCTTCCGGCCGCGGCCTCTATTATAAAGCTGGCGATTTTTATATTTTTTTCTCCCTTGGTGAAAGACTGTTCGCCGAGATCGTTATTGGCGTAAATATAAAGATTTGATTTGCCGGCGATCAATTTTTCTCCGGCAACATTGACAGCGTCGGAAAATAAAACTCCGTTTTCCGCGCGATAACCGGCATTGTTTAAAATTATTTTGTAATAGCCGCCGTTGATGGCGCTATCCGATATTTTCGTTATTAAAGACAGCGTCAAATTCTGCTTGGCTTTCAAATCAACGCCGTTCAACCCGACGCTCACGGCTCCGTTGTTGAATTTTTGGCCGTTAAAATAACCGTAAATTTCACCGCTGTTATAATCAGCCAGATAAACGGTTTCCGAAATGTCCGGCATGCCGGCGCTTTTTTCCAAACTGAAGCTCAAGGAGCTTAATTGTATTTTTTGGTTGTTATTTCTTATTTCAAAATTTCCAATAATCACGCCCTGCTGATTGGCGAAAACTTTATTGTTGGCTTTCAAGTCTTTGGAGATAACGCCGACGGTTTCTCTTTTGATAGTTATAATTTCATCAAGGTTTGATATATTCGCGTTCAGATTGAAATTTCCCTGCGAACTTGCTATTTTAGCGCTTTCAAGATAAAGGTTGACAGAACTGTTTTCTCCTCCGATTATATCAGCCAAGATTGTGAAAGTTTCGTTTGAAGATTTTTTTATTTTATAATTATCCAATTTAAAAACCAATTTCATGCTTGAAGACATTTTATCAACAGACGCGATTATTTGTCCGGCTTTATTTTTCAATTTAAAACCCGATAAGCTGTCGGCTCCGGCATTGCCTTTGTTGGCGAATTTCAACTCTTTGACGAAAACATCGGATTTTCCCGAAGTTTCGGCTATATTGAATTTTCCGACATTTTTTTCGGTTGATCCGATAATAGCTTGATTATTTTTTATATTCAGCGACTGTTCGCTCGCGAAAACTTTTTCCAAAAAATCTCCGGCCGCGGCAAGCTTGAATGCCTGCCCTGATATGGGAAAATTTCCGGACACTTTGGCGCCTGATATGTTTTCAGGAGCGTTGATTGAAATTTGCAAAGCATGGTTTATAATATCTCCTGAAATATTATTAAAATTCGCGTAAACTTTTATTTTTCTGTCTTCTCCAGGGCTGACGATTATCGGCTGATTATTAAAATTAAATTCCGCGATTCTGTTATTGGGATACGCGAAAACATCGTATCGGATATCGCTTTCATTGGTTAAATAAATTTCTTTAATCGCGTCTTGATTAAAAACTCCGGACAAATTCAAAACCAATCTTTTTATTTCAACCGGTTTGCCATCGGCCCTTAAGCTGAAAACAGCCGCCAAATTATCTTGGGAGCCCATGATAAAATAATCCGACTTCGGGCTTGAAGGATCAATCGCGATTGACAGTTGATTATTTTCATAATTTCCGATCGCGCCTGCCGGCTTGAAATTGGAATCTTTATATTCATTCAAATCCGCTTGAGAAATTATCGCGATGTCCTGCCATTGAAATCCGGCGTCAATGAACTGCTGTTCAGATTCAATCAAAAATTTCTGTCCGCCGGAAATATAATAAACCGCGTTATTTTGTTTTGATTTTATCAATTTGACATCAGGCCATTTATCCAGTTCGTCTTGGCTTACAATTTTTACATCGCTCCACTTGTTTCCGTAAGATAAAAAAGCTTTAGCGCTTACATAAGCTTTTTTCATGCCTCGCTCATGGTCCAAATAATACACCGACGGATTATCAGCCGTTTTAACCTGCTTAATTTCAGGATGGACGCCATAAGCCGCGCCAACATCGCCCGCGCGCGCCGCGACATAACAAACGGAAATTACCGCTAAAATAAACAACAATTTTAATACTGATTTTTTAGCTAATTTTAGAGTAATAGACATATAATATAATAATTTATTTAAATAACTTTTTATTATATCATATATCAAGCATTATGTCAAATGGCAGTCTTGTCTCACGCAAGATGAGCCTAAAGGCCTGACGGGTTTCTCATTCAAAATGAGCCTAAAGGCCTGAATATTGCTAACTTAGCGATATTGGCCTAAGATTAAGGGCGGGTTAGGATAGTTATCTATGACGATAACTA
>JAZDFM010000040.1:0-7462 GCA_043807825.1 bacterium
GCATGACTCCGGAAGAACAGATTATTTACGCCATCAAACATCTTGAACAAACCAATCAGGTCATAGACGACTATTCTGGTAAAGGTTCTGTTTCATACCAATTAGGGGCTTTTTTCCCTGCTTCCGGCGGTGTCCCGCGCGCCGGCTGGGGCTGCGGCGTCCGGCGGGCCGACTTGGGCGGGGGCGATCCTGAGGGTTCCGGTTCTGCCGGTGGCGTCCGCGCCTGGGTGAGGGTTTGATTTGATTTGAAATTTGAATTTTGGTTTTTCTTTTTCCTTTGAAATTTTTAAAATGAAAAAGCGGTGAATAGGAACCCTGCTCGGTCGGGGCTGCCGCGAATTGTTTTGCTAAAAATACGGTGAAATCTTTGCTTGATAAAATTTCAAGCAAAGCGCTGTTAGGCAAGCAATTAAAACACATAAACCCTCACGAATGAGTAATGGCTATCCCGTCTTGGCGGGATGAAAAAGCAAACCAATGCAGAAACTGCGAATGCGTTCGCAGTGGAATAATGAAAGTTATTATCATCAACTGCTTCCGGCAATGTCCCGAACGCCAACTGGAACCGCGGCAACCGGCAGGCCTACTTGGACAGGAACAATCCTGAGAATTCCAATTCTGACAATGGCGTCCGCGCCTGGGTGAGAGATTATGCGTTAAGAGATTTTATCCATCCGCCAAGCATTCTACCGATTTCTGCCAGCTTGTTCTGTGCTTGGAAAATTTTAGTTTCATTGGCGATTTTCATTTCAAGAAAAAGCCGTAATTTCAAAACTGATATTTCCAGATGACTGCCGGCTTTAATAAGATAAGCTGATTTTAATGGTTTTGGCGCGTTTTTTGCCATAATCAGCTCTTGAAGCAAAGATAAAATGGAATTTTCCAAACTCATTCCAAGCAAATATCGCCATCTTTTTTCCAGATGATCATTGATATCAATTATTGATTTATAGGACTCATAAGTCCTGTTTATTATGGGTAATTCTTCCATAAATTTAAGTTTAGCAAATATTTGGCAAAGTTGGTATAAATTTAGGCAAGGCAAAAAATCATCAAAAGAATTGGAATACTTTACTTACTATTTGGAACAAAATTTATACCAACTCTGGTCTGATTTAAATAATGAAAATTACAAGCACAATAGATACAAAAAATTTATAGTAACTGATAACAAGCGCCGAGAAATCTCGGTAGCAAGCGTAAAAGATAGAATTGTCCACCGCTTGCTTTATGAATATCTAACAGAAATTTACGACAAAACATTTATTTATGACGTTTGGTCATGTCGGAAGAAAAAAGGGTTGCTTGGAGCGATTGAAAGAACGCAGAAATTTTTAAGTAAATACACAAACTATTTTGTCTGGCGGGCGGACATAAAGAAATTTTTTGACAATGTTGACCACAACACTTTATTAGAAATTTTAGCTTTTAGGATTGTTAATGAAAAAGCCTTTGAAATTCTAAAAGAAATAATTGTAAGTTATTCAGTGCCTGCGGCAATAAGAGAGAGAGAGAGAGAGAGAGAGAGAGAGAGAGAGTAAATGCGCTTCAGCCAAAGGCATACCAATCGGCAATTTAACCAGCCAAATATTTGCCAATATTTACCTTAATGAGCTGGACAGATTTGTAAAACACACCATTAAGCCAAAAGCGTATCTGCGTTATGGCGACGACTTTATAATTATATCAGAAAATTTAGGTCAGTTGAAGCAAATCAGAAAAAAAACAATTAAATTTCTGCGAGAAAAATTGCGGCTTGAAATTAACCCTAAAAATGATATAATAATAAAAGCGAGACAAGGATTAAAGTTTTTAGGAGTAGAGATATTTCCGTATGGACGAAGATTAAAGAAAAGAAACTGGAGCAGAGTAAAAACAAAATTAACTTGCCAAAATATTTCCAGTTACAGCGGACTAATAAAACAGCACAGCAAAGAAAAAAGAATCAAGGAGTTTAATTGGCGAATTTTAGAAAAATTAAACGAGGAGTAAATAATAATTTATATGAGCATAGAAAATCCACAAGAGCAAATTGGCGCGCCTGAATCCGGACAGCCAAAAAAGCAAAACATAATAGAAAGGATGTACGAGAAAACACTTACAGATGAGAGTTTTGAAAATGTGGCGGAAGCGCTTGATGGCGTAGATGCATTGCGGAATTTTCGCAAAAATCTTTGTAATACGCCGTTTGGCAGTTTTCATGAGATTATTGAAGAAATGACGAATATAAACAAAGCCAGACTTTCCAAAGAAGAAAAAGACGAGCGTGTTAAGGGATTAACCGCTGTTATGGAAGAAAAAGCAGTTTGTCTTTCACCTAGAGTAGCTGATTTATATACAAGAATATTATTTGGAATAAAAGGAGAATCATACGAGCCGAAATATGAAATAACATCTAAGAAAATGACCGAATTGATAGAAAAAGACGATTTGCGCATTTTATTTTCGCCAGACGCTTCATGGGATATGAAACTAAATAGGATAGAAACCCGTTTGACTGATTATCTGCTGGGCACGCGGGCGCTTGACAAGCGCGAAGGCAAAGAGATGGACGATGATATTCGCAAATGGCGCGAGGAGGAATTAAAAAAAGCGCTAACTCAACCGCCGGAAAGAAAGAATGAAAGCAAGCCGGGCGTGGATCCAATGGAACGGCTTAAAGAGGGAGAACGGGCGCCGGCAATTTGGTCAATTAATCCAGGATTTGACAGCGCTAAATACTTCAAAGAGCAATCATTTTCAGAGTGGGATAGCAAAAGAAATGTTTGGACAGAAAAGAAATATTATTCTGACGCAAAGATATCGCCGTTTTGTGAAAAAGAAGACATGAGAATAGGGTTGGTAAATTTAACAATGCGCGCGAAAATAGTTACTGGCAAGTGGATTGGTTTGGCGGTTCCATACACGCACGCTCTACACAAAGCAAAAGCCGGTAGCAAGGATGTTTTGGTAAAGCAAGATCAAAACGGCGATCTGGTATTATTTGTAAAGGGAAACGGAGAAAATGTTGAATTGAATGTTATTTTAGGACCTTATCCTGAAAAGAAATTTACATCGGCTCAGGCAGATGTAAAAGTTCCGGAGATGCCAGCCGAATTTTCCAAAGAAACTGACGTAAAATTGGAAGAAATTAAGAGTAAAGAACGCAGTAATATTAAAAGAGCGCACGCGCTTGCTTCATATGTTAGAAGCAGCGTTAAATATCTATCGCCGAAAGACTCGGCGGAAGCTGATTATTATAATAATTTTTACAGGACTCATAAAAATGCCTTTGCAGGAGCAGTGGACGAGATAAAAGAGGCGGATTGCGATGTGGCTAACACTTATTTTGCCGCGCTCTGCGCCAGACTGAATATTCCTGTTCGACACTGCGTTGGACATAGCGTAAAGGGGCGAGACGCAAACGGCGCTTCAAGCATCAATTCTGTGACCGGACACGGATGGAGCGAGATTTGGGATGAAGTAAAAAAAGAATGGACAAGGGTTGACGCTACTCCTGCAGGCGATCCAAACTTGGAAGAAGATGAAGAAAAAGCAAAAACTCGACAAAAAGATTTTATTCCCGGTGATGATATTGAGCAGGAAGCGATTACGCCAAGCGACGAAAAAATTGAAAAATTGCGAAAAAAGTTGGCTGAGAGAAAAGAACAGCTAAGTTACACCAAAGAAGAAAGGGAACTTTCTGAACATGCCGGCGTGGAGCTTAAAGAAGCGCGACAAATTGTTAAAGAAATAAATGAAGCGGAACAAACGCGTTTGCCAAATAACGAAAAGGTGACGGACGCGCTTTCGCGGCTTTTTAACGCTATAGTTGAGTCGCGAAAGCATGCGGCGAGCGCGTACACCGGACCGGTGCGGCAACGCGAAGGCGGAGAGGCAATTGAATATATTGTTCGGCACAAGATCGGAATGCTTTCCTGGGACACCGATCCCATGTCTCGGGAAAAGCCAACAGAGGAAATAAAAGAGGAAAAAATTATCGGCGGATTTGATTTATACATTATTGGCGATAAGTCCGGCTCAATGAGTAGTACAGTGGAAGATGAAGCGCTCTGGAAAATGCAAAGGCGCGCTGAATATCTTATTTTCTCCGCGCTCCATCGTTTTGAAAAAAATTTGGAACGCGCCGGCTTGCAAAAAGATAATACTCTTTCTGTGCGAACGCAAGGCATTTCTTTTCGCGGTTCTAAAGAAGATGACATTGATTTAGATAAATGGCTCTCCGCAGAATTTTCAGCTAAAGACAAAGTGAAGATGTGGCATAGCTTAACAGGCGCGAGCGGAGGCAATGGCGATTCAGAAGCGCTTGGAGTTATTTATGAACAGATAAAAGAGGAGATTAAAGAAAACGAAAAGCGTGGCGTTAAAGACAAGCGCTTGCGGCTGGTAATCGCTTGTTCGGACGGAGGATATGTTGGCGATGATGATGTTAAAATGCACAAATTAGCTGAAGAGCTTGGCAAATTGAACGCCGTTGTCGTTGGTATAGGATTAACAAGCGCTGCGGCAAATGTTAAAGAAGTAATGACAACTGATTACAGCCGTGGCGATATTGCCCGCGATATAAACGATTTGCCGGCGCTGGTAGCCAAACATTTGATTTTGGAAGCAATTAAACTTTTCCCTGAAAAAGCCAAAGAAAGTGTCAAACAAATTATAGAAAATTCGCTTGATAAATTTAAAAATATCAAGTAAAATACAAGTATGGAAATTTTAAAACAAATTTTACCTGAAGAAACTAATATCAAAGAAACTGAGCAAGAGTATCGAGTTCGGCTGATTTTGCGTTATATTGAAACAAAAATTATCAGATCAAACGAGTCTTCTTCTGATGAAGAAGAAAAAAAAATTAAAAAGTATTATTTATTAATGGATCCGCATAAAAAAGCGGACGCTCTTTACGAAAAAGTAATGGCATATATGGCGGACAAGCAGGCCGAGAAAGAAATGAAAAGAGAGGCGAAAAGCGCGGGAGATAATCTTGCTTTAGAAAAACCCGATCCGTATCTGATAAGCGAAATAAAGATTTTATCTAACGATGAGGATGTAAAAAAATTGCTTCCCGAAACATACGGAGAAGCTAGAATTGACGCGAAAAAATTTCAGGTTTCCGAACTTGGCAATCTTTGGAAAGGAATAAACGAGGAAATTACTGAAAAAAAAGAAATATATAAACAATTAGAACAAAAAATTTACCTTAATAAAATTTTCGGAAAAGGCAAGATTTCTTCAGCCAAATCGCGGATGGCTTGGTTGGCCACGAATATAACTTTTTTGGAAAAACGCAAAAGTAATTTAGAAACATTGCAAGGATTTCCTAAAACAGTTGAAAATACCGACTCTGTTGCGTATTTTCAATATGATAATTTAAAAAAATACAAAAAACAGCTTGACAAAGGATTTGTTTGGCTTCCATCCAGAGAAAAAATTCATCAGGAAACAATTAGCGCTATCTTAAACCATCGCTGGCCGGTTTTAATAGGCGAAGCCGGAAGCGGCAAGTCTGATCAGGCAGACGCGGCGGCCATAGAGCTTACCGGTTATTTGCCAACAAATGTCGCTTGTTCGCCAAAAACTGGTGAAAAAGATCTAGTTAAGGATTTGGCAGTAGATCCAAAAACAGGAGGGAGCTATGAGGTGTATGGTCCTTTGATGCGCGCTCTGACCGGATATGAGGATTCAAGACAGACAGAACCGTCTTATAAAACCGGCAGAATTACGCGGTTTGATGAGGCATACAGAATTCCTAATGACAGTTCAGGGTATTCTATTATTAAAGAAGCCCGCCAGCTAAAACCCGGCGATCTGTTTTACGGCAAGCCGGTATTACCTGGCTCAAGCGCTATTTGGACGACCAATCCTCCGGGACCGCGATACCCGAATAGATATTCTCCTGATGTGGCCTTAAGAAGGGAGTTAGCGGAAAATTTTGTTGATTATCCAGAGATGTCAAACGAAGAACCGGAGTTATACGAATTCGCGCTGACCGCGCTTTTTGATGAGAATAACCATATTGCGGCGGCAAAAAAAGAATTGGCGCCAGAGTATGAGAAAAAAGAGATACCTGAAGACCAAAGGGAAATTTTGGAAGACGGAAGCATTGTTGTTGCCAAAGATGAAATAATCAAAAATATGACTGATGCTAATCACGGCGCCTTATGGAGGTTTTGCGGAGCAATTAAATCTTTACAGGAAAGTTTTGTTTACGGTAATACTGAGACGGAAAAGTATCCTGAAACGGTTTTGCGATATAAACAAGATACGGACGACAACATTGAAATAACAACCGATGGCAATGGAGAGCCACTTACACTTTCCACTTCAACAGTAACATTGGGTGAATTGGCAAGCTGGATGAGCGGATTTAACGAGCGAAAACAGAAACAAAATGAGGAATTTCGCGTGAATACACTTACAGAATGGTTGGATTTTAAAATAAATACATATTTGAAGCAAGCGGACAAAGCCGACAAAGAAAAAATTAAAGCTATTTTTAAACATTTTCATTTTCTTGAGAATCGCGCGCCTGACATATCTCATGCCAAGCCTCTCACCCCTAAAGAAATCGGTTATCTTTCTCCTCGCGTGCCACGTCCTGTTTATATAGAAAAACCTCAGACTGAAAGAGATGAAGAAAAGAAAACGGGAGTTCCTGATGGGGAAGCAAAGAAATATGAAACAAAACAAGTTTTATTGGAAGACGGCGCAAGAATTCTAATTAAAGAGAATGAGTTTAATATAGGGGAAGGAAAAAGCGCGATTTTGATTCACATCGGCGACAGATTTATTCACGAAAAAGAATTATTTGTTTTTGCTGGTGTTGTAGAAGACGAAGCGAGTGAATATAATAGCAAGCCGATTGGCCAATTGGCAAGTGGAGAAAAATTGTACAAAGTTTTTAATCCAGAAGAATTAAATTTAGGCATATTAAATGAATTTAAAAATTCAATTCAAGAAACAGAAACCGACAATTTTGGGATTAATAATTTTAAACAAAGTTTTATTGATTATTTAAAAGAAGAAGGATGTGAAGAAGCTTGTGTTTAAAAAATATTAATGATTTTTTACGAATTTGAGGAAATAAATAAATTTTTCTAAGTTTCTTTTTGCCACTCCCTATTTAAAAATTTCAAAGGAAAAAGAAAAACCAAAATTCAAATTTCAAATCAAATCAAACCCTCACCCAGGCGCGGACGCCATCGCCAGAATTGGAATTCCCAGGATTGAACCTGCCCAAGTAGGCCTGCCGGTAGCCGCGGTTCCAGCTGGCGCCCGGGACACTGCCGGAAGCAGGGAAAAAAGCCCCTAATTGGTATGAAACAGAACCTTTACCAGAATAGTCGTCTATGACCTGATTGGTTTGTTCAAGATGTTTGATGGCGTAAATAATCTGTTCTTCCGGAGTCATGCCGGTTTCGTTTTGATATTGAGGGTTTGTTTTTAGCATTTCAAGGTATTGGTT
>JAZDFM010000041.1:0-6143 GCA_043807825.1 bacterium
AGTTATCGTCATAGATAACTATCCTAACCCGCCCTTAATCTTAGGCCAATATCGCTAAGTTAGCAATATTCAGGCCTTTAGGCTCATTTTGAATGAGAAACCCGTCAGGCCTTTAGGCTCATCTTGCGTGAGACAAGACTAACTATTGACAAGTAATCCATAACATGCTATACTTATTTATTCAGAATTGAGCAGTGAATTTTTGAAGAAAGCTTCAAGCATTTCACTCCAAATCTGATTAGAACATTGAAAAGACGAGAGAATAAATTGCTTTTTTCTTTGCCACTTAAATGGGTAGTATCTTGGGTGTCAAAATTCTTGATATTCAGCGCACTACTCACGATGAGTGGTCTTCCCGTAAAAGCCAGCGGGTCAAGGGGAACTTGAAAATCTGGTTAATAAAAAACCTTGGGAAAAGGAGAAAAACAATGAAACAGTATCGCGTAGTATTACTTAGGAAAGAGTTTCCTTTTATTGACAAGTTGTTTGTTGACTACAATGGTGAGGCGGAGGTCTGGCCTGAAGAAGTTGACGACATCAAAATCAGAAAGGGAGACCAGGGCCTTCTTGCAAAAAAGGGAAATACCGACTCCTACAGCTGGTGCGATGGTGGTCATCATGATTACACCAAGTATTTCGCTGTATGGAAGAATGAAGAAGGCGAGCAAATCAAGGAGCTCGATTCTGCCGGACATTCTGCAACCGGTAGTGGCGACCGTAGCGACTGGGATGCCGACACGATTGGCGAACAGCTTTTCGTGAAAAGCATTGTTCCCGACTTCATCGTCGAATGTGTAAAAAACGACACAGACGACAATGGGAATGGTGAGGTTACTCGCTTCTGGACAATCTACAAAATGAAGCGATTCGACCTCGCGGCATACCACCAGCAAAAGCTGGACGAAGCGTGTGTCGCTCTCAAAGCTGAAATAGCCGCCGCCTGCGCCTAATCTCTCGTCTCGCATTATGCCCCCTTCGGAATTCGTCATTGACGATAAATCCAAAGGGGGCCTTTTTTTATCTAAAAAATTAGTTTTCTGTAGCGATAGCGGAAGAAAACACCTTATTCCCCTCTATAAAATAAAAAGAAAATCTTATTTTGCATTCCTTATTAAAAAAAGAAGACCAGAAGGAAACATTTTAAAAGGGAGAAAAAATTATTTTACCTAACGTATCCGCATGATGCGAAGTTTTATTTATTCTACCTTATTATTTTTATCAAGAAAAGAATAAATAAAATTTGGGTGAAAGAAATTTACACTCAATATTATTATTTCTCTGAAGCGATAGCGAAAGAGAAAATTTGATAAACGTAAAATTCTGGAACCGCATATGCAGGTGTTATCGGATGTAAATTTTAAATAAATGCGGATATTCCAGTAATAATTCCTAAAACACATGCTAAAATATTTGGCACAAGAAGAAACCAGTCTTTTCTACCATAGGCATACAAACTCCAAAAGAAACCGTTGAATGCTGTGGCAATTGGCTGAATAAAAATATTGCTGTTGCCCTTAGCGTTTGAAACGAGTATTTCAATTAATGAAGCAAACATAATTATTGCCAAAGCCGAAGCGATTGTGCCAATTATTTTTTCATTATTTTTTAGGAATTGTTGAAACGTGTTTTCCATAATAATTATTTGTTAGTGCCACAAACGTAGCATTTATTTAAAATTTATTTCCGATAACGCGCGCGCTTGATGCGAAGTGGCTGGAAGTCCGCCCGCTGGCGGACTGACGGACATTTCGCATAAGCAGCTGTTATGCGATGTGTTGCGGAGCGAAGCGGAGCAATACAGAGCGTAACAGCGCTGGCAAGCACGCGCGTTATGCAAAATAAAGGCGGAGCGAAGCGGAGCAACATTTTGCATAACTCGTTTCTATACGAATTAAATGCATAATATTGACATTTTGTCGCATATTATACGAACTTAATTTCATCTAATCCGTCTTCTTAATCTACTCCGCTAATATTTTTTTCACCATCGCGCCGGCTTTCGCTCCATCGACCTTGCCTTTCACTTTCGCCATAACCCGCGCCATTGTTTTGCCGAAATCATCGGCGCCGGCGCCGATGATTTCGCGGATGGCTTTTTCCAGTTCTTCGTCCGACATTTTTTCCGGCAAATATTTTTCAAGTATTTTTATTTCCGAATTTTCTTTATCGGCAAGCTCTTGCCTTCCTCCTTTGATATACGCTTCAACCGAATCTCGGCGTTTCTTGACTTCGGAACCGATAACTTCCGCGATCTGCTCATCGGACAATTCCGCATGCCCGTCTTTTCTTAAAGTTATCTCCTTGTTCCTCATGGCCGCGATCAGCATTCTTAAAACAGACACTGTTTCGGCGTTTTTTCCGAACATTGCCTGTTTTAAGTCTTGCCTTATATTTTCAGCCAAATTTACCATCTTTTTTTTGTTTCTTCTTCAAGCTTTCCTATTTTCTTTAAATACTCCCTTTTGGATCTAAGTTTCATGCCCACAAGAGCCCGTTTCTTCTGTTGCGCTTTGTTTATTTTCGGCTGAACATGCTGAATTTGGCGGGCCAAATATAATTTGCCGCTTTGTTGCATTTTCTTGTTGAATCTTCTTAAAAAGCTTTCAAAGCTTTCTCCTTTTTTTCTTTTGAATTCTGCCATAAATCCACCTGCCTTTCTAGCTTTATTTATTTGACGGGGCGCCTAATCTTTTTTCAATTTCAGCCACAACCTTTTTGTAATCAATTATCTCCTGAATTCCAGACTCCATATCCCTTATCAAGATTGTCCCGTCCATTATTTCTTTTTGCCCTAAAATCAAAGTATACTTTACTCCCGCCTGATTGGCGGTTTCAAGCTGGCTTTTTAAACTGTCTTTCGTGAAAGCTTGCCGGACTTTAAAACCGTTCTTCCTCAATTCTTCAAACAAAACCATCATTTTTCTTCTGGCTTGATCTCCCAGATGAGCTAAAAAAAGATCGCCTTTTTCTTCGTCTTTCAAAGGAATATTTTTTTCTTTTATCTTCAAAATCAATCTTTCAATTCCTATTCCGAAACCGCAAGCCGGAGTCGGCCTTCCTCCCATATATTCAACCAATCCGTCATACCGCCCGCCCCCTCCCATTGCCAATTGGCGGCTGGCGTCAGACAATTCTCCCTGGTTCGCGGCCGGCCAAATTTCAAAAACAGTTCTGTTGTAGTAATCCAACCCTCTTACCAAATTGGAATTTAAATTGTAAGGAATATTCAATTCGTCAAGATATTCCAAAACTTTTATAAAATGATTGCGGCAGTCTTCGCATAAGCTGTCAACAATCTGCGGCACGCCAATCGCGATTTCTCTGCATTGCTTTTCTTTGCAGTCAAGCAGGCGCAAAGGATTTTTCGCCAATCTTTTTTTGCAATCCGCGCATAATTTCGCCCGGCGCCCGCGCTCTTTGTAAAAACTTTCCAATTTGGCCAAATATTCTTTGCGGCACGCGGAGCATCCGATGCTGTTCACCTGCATCATAATTTCAATCTGCAATTCGCGGAAGAAATAATAAGACATGGCGATAAGTTCGGCGTCGGCTACCGGACTTGCTTCGCCTATGGTTTCCAAATTAAACTGGCTGAATTGGCGAAAACGGCCGGCTTGCGGCTTATCATGCCTGAACACCTGCCCGAACCAAAACAATTTCACCGGCTGTGGCAAATTAAACATCCCATGTTCAATATATGATCTTACTATGCCCGGAGTGGCTTCAGGCCTAAGAGCGATCTTTTCTCCGTTCTTATCAATAAAAGAAAACATCTCCTTGGTAACAACATCGGAGCTTCGTCCGCTTGACCGTTCATACAATTCCAAACTTTCAAGCACCGGCGTGTCAATCCGCTTAAAACCGTAAGCTTTTGAAATCTCCGAAGCTTTTTTAACCGCCAAATTCCAATATTTATATTCATCCGGCAGAATGTCTTTCATGCCCCTCAAACGCGGGATGAATCTGGCTTTTCTGGCTTTTAAAATTTTATCTTCCTGCTCTTTATTTTCTTTTTTCTTAAATAACTTTGGCATAAATAATATTTTTTGTTAATAACTGTAATTCGGCGCGGAAAAAATATGAACTCTGCTGAACGGCCATCCTCTGAGCAAAACTCTGCCTATTATCAATTCTCCATCAACGGCGCCAAAGCTTCTTGAATCTTTTGAAAAATTTCTGTTATCCCCCAAAACATAATATTCGTTTGAGTTTAAAGTTACCGACTCTTCATTTAAACCGTAAGTCTTGTCGTTTTCCGGCAAATAGGATTCTTCAAGCTTTAGGCCTTCGGGATTTTTCTCATTGTAAATATAGACAAATCCGTTTTTAATCTGAACTTTTTCGCCGGGCAAACCGATAATTCTTTTTATGAAATACTCTTCGGGATTTCTCGGATATTTAAAAACGATTATATCTCCCCGCTCGGGATTTTTAAGCCGGAAACTTATTTCATCAACTATCAAATATTCTTTATCGTAAAAATTAGGCTCCATGGAAGCACCTTTGACATAAAACGGCTGAATCAAATAATATCTGACGGGAATGATAATGGCCAAAGAAACGGCCACGACTTTCACCAGCTCAAATATATATCTCAAAAAATTTCTACTCATAAAAATAATATGCCACAAAAAAGCAAAAAACTCAATTTGCCCATCAATAAACAATATTACAACCTTTTAAATGTTTTGTCTACCCCCATTATAACAGCTTGAAAAAAAATAGACAAATATAAAAAATTAGACTAATTTGAAAATAAGTTGTAGATTATAAATATGGATAAAAAAATCAATCCGCCGGACCTGAAATCAATTCCGGACGAAGACAAAAGGCAAAACTTCCGAACAAAGCGATTTAAAGCCGTATGGCTTGTTTTGATTTTCTTTTTTGTCATTTATTGCTTATTCTCTTTCAACCGAAACTCGGACGAAAAATCATCTTCATGGTTCTATAATCTGCCTATCATAAACCAAATCAAGCATTTGGTTGAAAGCGCGGATTCCAAATTGAAAGGCGAAGCGAATGACAGGATAAACATACTGCTTTTGGGCATCGGCGGAAAAAATCATGACGGCGGATTGCTGACAGACACGATTATTCTGGCCAGCCTTAAACCGAGCGAAAAGAAACTGTCTCTGCTTTCAATCCCTCGCGACCTCGCCGCGCCGATTGAAAACATGGGCTGGAAAAAAATCAACAGCGTCAACGCTTATGCCGAAATGAAAAATCCCGGATCGGGCGGATTGGCCATCAGCCAAACCATAAGCGATATTTTCCAAATACCGGTTGATTATTACTTGACGATTGATTTCACGGGATTTGAAAAAATAATTGATGATTTGGGCGGCGTTGAAATAGATGTTGAAAATTCATTTGATGATTACAAATATCCCATACTCGGTAACGAAGACGCTCCTTGGGATCAAAGATTTGAGCATTTGCATATTGAAGAAGGCAAACAAACAATGGACGGGAAAACCGCCCTGAAATATACGCGCTCAAGGCACGCTTACGGAATTGAAGGCTCTGACTTCGCGCGCTCAAAGCGCCAGCAAAAAGTTTTGGAAGCTGTCAAAGAAAAAGTCGCGTCTCTCAATATCTTGTTCAAACCGACAATGATTTCAAAAATAATCTCCCATATCAACGAAAATTACAGCTCCAACTTTAAAATTTGGGAAATGGTAAAATTATGGGGGCTTGTCAACGATATGGAAAATAAAAATATTTCAAACCGCGTTCTTGACAACAGCCCGAGCGGCCTGCTTGTTGACACGATCGGATTGGACGGAGCTTACCTGCTGTCCCCGAGAAGCGGAGATTTTTCCGAGATAAAATATTTAGTCAATGATATTTTTAACGAAGCTCCGTCCGATGACAAGAAAAAAGTGACAGCCGACCAAGCGGCCGTTGAGATAAGAAACGGAACATGGATAAACGGATTAGCCAACAAAATGGCTTTGGACCTGGAAAAATACGGATTTAACATAACCCGCGTCGGCAACACCAGCCAGAAAAATTTTGAAAAATCGGTTATTTACGATTTAACATACGGAGAAAAAATACAAGCTTTGTCCATTTTAAAAAATATGGCGAACGCCAATGTGGCTTTGGGCATGCCCCAATGGCTGATTGACGATCTGGCC
>JAZDFM010000042.1:0-40228 GCA_043807825.1 bacterium
TATAAGGAAATGGATTGCGGGTCAAGCCCGCAATGACAAAAAGAAAGGAAATGGATTGCGGGTCATCCGCCTCGGCTCGCCGAGAGCGAGATGTGAGCCCGCAATGACAATTTTTTTCTGTCATTGCGAGCGAAGCGAAGCAATCTCAGGTTAAAATCACAAACTGTTGATTATAAAGATTGTTTTGGCGCTTTGAACCCGAGATTGCTTCGTCGCTTAAACGCTCCTCGCAATGACAGAGAGGGTTGAACCGGAGATTGCTTCGCCATGATTACATGGCTCGCAATGACAAAAGCAGAATGAGATTGCTTCGTCGCTGGCGCTCCTCGCAATGACAATCATGGGCGGGTCTGCTTGTCGGCAGGCAGGCTCGCAATGACAATGTAATTTTAAAATTATGCTTGAATATAAAAATTTAAAAAATCAGGATGACGAAGTGATGAGCGCGGTTAAGAGGGAAATGTCCAGGCAAGAGCATGAAATGGAGCTGATCGCTTCGGAAAATTATGTGTCGCGCGCCGTTTTGGAAGCCATGGCCACCGTGCTGACCAATAAATATTCCGAAGGTTATCCGGCGCATCGCTATTACGGAGGAAATCAATATATTGACGAAGTGGAAAATATCGCGATTGAGCGCGTTAAAAAATTATTTTTAGCCGAACACGCCAATGTTCAGCCTTTGTCAGGTTCGCCGGCCAACGCGGCCGTGTATATGGCGTTTTTAAAGCCGGGCGATAAAGTGTTGGGTTTGAAATTGGATCACGGCGGGCATTTGTCGCATGGGCATAAAGTGAATTTTTCCGGCATGCTGTATGATTTTACGCAATATGAAGTTGATTCTGAAACCGGAAAAATAGACATGGAAAAAGTCCGCGAAATCGCTTGGCGCGAAAAGCCGAAAATGATTGTGGCCGGATACAGCGCTTATTCCCGCGAAATTGAGTGGCAAAAATTTAAAGACATAGCGGATGAAATCGGAGCTTTTACATTTGCCGATATCGCGCACACAGCCGGATTGATCGCGGCCGGAGAAATGGATAATCCGGTCCCGATTTTTGATGTTGTTTCCACGACCACACATAAAACTTTGCGCGGCCCGCGCGGCGCCGTTATAATGTGCCGCGAACAATTCGCCAAGCAAGTTGATCGCGCGGTTTTTCCCGGAATGCAGGGCGGTCCGCATGAGCATATTATCGCGGCCAAAGCGGTCGCTTTCGGCGAAGCTCTAAAGCCGGAATTCAAACAATACGCCAAACAGGTAATAGCCAACGCCAAGCTTATGGCCGAAGAATTCGTGAAATCGGGCTATCGCGTCCTTTCCGGCGGAACCGATAACCATTTAATGGTGGTTGATATGTCAAGCAAGGGTTTGTCCGGCAAAGAAGCGGAAGTTATTTTGGAAAGATGCGGCATTTCGGTTTCCCGTTCAACCATCCCGAATGATCCAAATCCGCCGATGGATCCGTCCGGAGTCCGCTTCGGAACCGCGGCGATTACCACGCGCGGAATGAAAGAAGAGGAAATCAAAAAAATAGTTTTATGGATAAACGCCGCGATTGAGCAGAAAGAAGAAATTGAAATTTTGGAAAATATAAAACAGCAAGTTAAGCAAATGTGTTTGGAATTTCCGATTCCAAGCGCGTAGATGAATTATATTATTTAAGCTGTTAAATAATTAAGTTTGCCATTTTTTTGTCATTCCAGCGCAGGCGGGAATCTATGTGTTAATCGTAAATTCTGGATTCCCGCCTGCGCGGGAATGACAAAAAGGGGCGCGGGAATGTCTGTCGGCGATCTTATAATAATCATACTATGTCCGAAATAATTGACGGAAAAAAATTAGCTGAAAAAATTAAAGATAAAATCGCGTCGGAAATATTCGCTTTAAAAGGGCCAAGGCCGAATTTAGCCATTATTTTAGTCGGCGAAAGGCCTGATTCGGAAATGTATGTGAGCTTGAAAGAAAAACAAGCCAAACAAGTCGGCATTGACACCCATTTGTACAGATGCCCGGAAAATATCGGAGAACGGGAGCTTTTGGAAATCATAGAGCATCTGAATAACGATAAATTGATTGACGCGATTTTGATCCAATTGCCTTTGCCGGATAAGATTGACGCCGACACCATTATTATGGCGGTTGATCCGGAAAAAGATGTTGACGGATTCCAGCCTGATAATCTGGAAAAGCTTTTTAAGGCTCGCGATTTTTCAGATTTGATGATGCCTCCGGTTTTCGCGGCGGTTTTGGAAATGCTGGCAAGCGTTGATTATGAAATTGAAAATAAGCAAGCTCTGGTAATTTCAAATTCCGATGTTTTCGGGAAAAGCTTGGCGCATGTTTTAAAATGCCGCGGAGCGATCGTTGAATCAGCGAAAGCCGATGATAAAAATTTGGCTGAAAAATCCGCGCGCGCCGATATTTTGATCACGGCTGTCGGAAAATCAGGATTTATAAAACAAGGCATGATTAAGCAAGGCGCGGCGATTATAGACATTGGCATTTCAAAAAAAGGGGATAAAATAACCGGAGATGTTGATTTTGAAGATGTGAAAGAAAGAGCAAGTTATATAACGCCGGTTCCGGGCGGAGTCGGTCCAATGACCATTGCCATGGCGTTTAAAAATACTTTGGAGATATTCAAGAAAAAGCGTAAAATTTGATGAATAACAAAAAACAACAGCTGAAAGAGCTTTTAAAAATACACTATGGCTTTGATTCTTTCAGACCGGGACAAGAAAAAGTCATAGACAATATTTTGGCCGGGCGGTCTTCGGTTGTCATCATGCCTACAGGCGGAGGCAAATCTTTATGCTACCAATTGCCGGCTTTGGTGTTGGAAGGAATCACCGTTGTTGTTTCTCCGCTGATCGCTTTGATGAAAGACCAGGTTGATAATTTGCATAAAATAGGAATTCCGGCGGCGTTCATAAATTCTTCAATCAGCCAAGCCGAAACCACGGAACGGCTTGAAGCCGTAAAATCCGGAAAATACAAATTGCTGTATGTGGCGCCGGAAAGATTTTACAGCGCTGAATTCGCTTCTGTGTTGAGCGGAATAAAAGTGAGCATGTTCGCCGTTGACGAAGTGCATTGCATTAGCCAGTGGGGGCATGATTTCAGGCCAAGCTATATTAAATTAAAATACGCGATTGAATCATTCGGCAATCCCATTGTAGTCGCTCTGACGGCGACAGCCACGCTTGAAGTAAGAGAAGATATTATAAAACAACTCGGGCTGGAAAATCCCAATTTGGTTATTACTGGATTTGCCAGGCCCAATCTGCAATTCGGAGTGGTCAAGGCGAAGGATTCCATGAAAACTCAATTTGTTTTGGACGCGGTTAAAAGCGTTCCCGGAGGATCGGGAATAATTTATGTCGGAACCCGTTCGCGCGCGGATGAAGTGATGCAGGCGTTGCTGGCGAATAATATAGAAGCCGCGAGCTATCACGCCGGCATGGATCAGCAGGACAGAAAATGGGTTCAGGAAAATTTTATGGCCGGAAAAGCGAAAATAATCGTCGCGACAAACGCTTTCGGCCTTGGCATAGACAAGCGCGACATCAGGTTTGTCATTCATTATGACATGCCCGGAACAATTGAAGCGTATTATCAGGAAGCCGGCCGAGCCGGCCGCGACGGCAAGCAAAGCTTTTGCCTTTTGCTTTACAGCCCGCGCGACCGCTATTTGCAGGAATTTTTCATCAAAGGAGATAATCCGCCTCCGGAAATTATTTTGGAAATTTATGAAGCGCTGAAAAGCATGGATTCGGATACGGTGTTAATCACTTACGCCGAGCTGGCCGGCATGCTGTCGGATAAAGTTCCGGAAATGGCCGTGGGCACGGCTATAAAAATTTTGGAGCGCGAAGGCTATGTTTCACGGTCGCATGACAGCGTCGGGCGGGCTTATTTGAAAATTAAAAGCGAAGAGTTGAAAATTGAAAGCTTAAAAAGCAAAAGCCAGCGCGAAAATTTAGAGCGGTTATTCAACAAATACGGCGATAAGCTGAAGGATGGCATGTATGATAATTTAGACGAGATGGCCGAAATTTTAAATATTAAGAGGGATTCGCTGTTGAGGCTCATAAAAAAATTAGTTGAGCTTAATTTGGCCGAATATATTCCCCCGTTCAGAGGAACGGAATTGAAAATTTTAAAGCGCGAACAAGGCGGAGAAATAAAATTGGATTTCGCGGCGCTGAAGCATAAGCTCAAGCATGCTTACAAAAAACTGGATTTGATGGAAAATTACGCTTACCATAACGACTGCCGGCAAAAATATATTTTGGATTATTTCGGCGAAGCTGAGGCCGGAAAATGTTCCAAGTGCGACAACTGCCTTTCGGGACGGATGGGCGAGGTGGAAAAAGTTAAATTTGAAATAAAGCGTAAAAATAAAACTTCAAGCTTGCCGACCAAGCTTACGCAATTGGAAACTTTGGAATTATGGAATAAAGGAATGAGCGCGGAGAAGATCGCCGAAGCGCGGGAGTTGTCGGTTGGAACGATTATCGGGCATCTGTGTTTTTTGATTGAAAAAGGCTTGAGCGTGAATATTGATAAATTAGTGAGCGTTGAGAAGCAAAAAAAGATTACGCAGGCCGCGAAAACAATCGGGGCGGACAAACTTACGCCGATTCGCGAAGCGCTGGGAGAAGAATACGGCTGGGATGAAATAAAATTGGCATTGGCGAAAATGAAAAGCGAAAAATAAATGGAGGAAATTTTGTTCTTTAACATCTAAAAAAAGGAGAGGAAAAATGAAAAGAAAAAGCGAGTATGCGCAGGCCGGCGTGGATTATTCAATGTTGGAGCCGTTTAAACAAATTATGATTGAAATGGGAAAAAAGACTTTGGATTTTCCGAATCGCCGAGGTGTTTATATTGACGAGAATATTATTCATTCTCATGGGGCGGTATATGAATACCGCAAGCAACGCCCAAAAAAAATGTTTGGTTGGGTTGATTATTATTTTGGCGGCCAGCCAATTTGGTGCAAAACTCAAGAAGGGCTTGGCAATAAAAATTGGATTGCTGAATGGATGTATCAATTTAGCGGCGCCGGAAATACTTATTATCACGGAATAGCCATTGATGCCGCGTTGATGGCTGTTAACGATTTAATAGCTCAAGGAGCGATGCCTGTAATTTATACTGACGAAGTCGCGACCGGAGACAGCGAATGGTTTGAAGATAAAGTTAGGGCTAATGATTTGGCGCAAGGCTTTTATGACGCTTGCCAGATGTGCGGCATGGCTTTGCCTGCAGGCGAGTCACCTGCTCTTAAATATTTAATCAAAGCGACAGAACCGGTAAAAAGCGCGCCTTCGCTGAGCGGATGCGCAACCGGAATTATCTGGCCGAGAAGCAGGTTGATTACTGGAAAAGAGTTAAATGTCGGCGATGTAATTATCGGCGCGTCTTCTTCGGGCATTCATGCTAATGGAATTTCGCTGATAATTAAGCGCGCCATGTCTTTAAAAGATCAATTTCTTACAAAGTTGCCAAGCGGCGCTATTTTTGGCGAGGAAGCGCTAACGCCAACCAAAAGTTATGTTGAATTGGTGGAAAAATTGCTTGAAGCCGAAATTAATATCCATGCTTTTTTGCCGGGAACCGGCGATGGTTTAGGGAAAATCGCTTTTGATAAAAGGCGGTTTACATATTGGATTTTTAAATGGCCCGAGGTTCCGGAAATTTTTCTTTTTATGAAAGAGCTTGGAGTTAGTATGGAGGATTGTCTTAAGACTTTCAATTGGGGGGTTGGTTATTATATTTTTGTTTCGCCGACAGATATAAATAGAGTTATGGATATAGGCGAGAAAGCCGGTTATCAACTTACTTTGCTTGGAAGAGTGGAAGAGGGGCAAAGAAAGGTTGTATTTGAACCGGAGAATACTATTTTACCTCCTCCGGGCGAATAAAGAATTATAAAATTTAAAAAAGGGCGGATTAAAAGATCCGCCCTTTTCTTTTTTTTCAAAGAATGCGAGAATAAAATTATGGATAAGCAAACAAAAAACAATTTGTTAAAAATAGTTAAACGCAATTACGATGAAATCGCGGATGATTTCAGCGAGACGAGAAAAAAAGTTTTATGGCCGGAAATCGCGAAATTGGCCGGCATGGTGAAAAGCGGAGACAAGGTTTTGGACGCCGGATGCGGAAACGGAAGGCTGTTGATGGCGTTTGTGGGAAAGAAAATAAATTATTTGGGGGTTGACGGAAGCGTTGAGCTTATAAAAATCGCTAAAAAAAATTTTGCATGCTCGGAAATTGACCGGAGATTGCTTCGTCGCGATTACGCTCCTCGCAATGACAATGCTAATTATGAATTCAAAAATGTTGACATACTAACATTGGACAAATTGCTGGAAAAAAATTTTGATTATGTTTTCTGCGTCGCGGTTTTGCATCATCTGCCGGGAAAAGAATCGCGCGTCCGCGCTTTGGAGCAGATGAAGAATAAATTAAAGCCCGGAGGAAAAATAATTTTAACGGTTTGGAATTTATGGGGCAGAAAAAAATTCAGAAGATTGATTTTGAAATTTTTTTTATTGAAGCTGGTTGGAAAAAATAAAATGGACGCGGGAGATATTTTGTTCAGCTGGAAAAACGGCAAAGGCGCGGAAACGAGCGAGCGATATTATCACGCTTTCGCGGAAAACGGATTGAAAGAGATCGCCGCGAGCGCCGGGCTGGAAATGGAAAAAATATACAAAGACGAATATAATTATTATTTGATTTTACGCAAGCCGGTTATTTTGGTATAATGAATAAATAATAAATAACATTTTATTTTTATGACCCCCAAAAAAGCCGTTATAATAATTTTGATTTTGTTTTTGGCGATAGCCGCCGTTTTCGCGGTTTTGTACGCGAAAAAAGCTTCGGCGCCAAGCGATAACGGGTTAAGCGCGGAACAATCCGGACAAAACGAAAATGAGCCTGCCAAACCTGAAAACGCGGTTTCGGATAAAATCAATAAAATAATTGAAAACGCCGGACAAAATCCGGAGATCAGCTCCGATGAGGTAAGGCAGGAAGTCGTCGGAACGATCAATGCCGAAATTATCAAGCAGGAAGAAAATAAAACCGCTGAACAAAACGCGGCTGATTTAAAAGCGCAGGAAGAAAGGCAAAAAATAATTGATCAAATAAACAGCCAGATAAAACGGTAAGCCGCCGGTTGAGATTGATTTTTATTTTTCCGTATGTTAATATGCGAATAACTCCTGTTAAGGAGTTTTTTGCTATATCGCGCGAAGCATATCCGAGTATCCGTAGCTCAACTGGATAGAGCGTCTGGCTTCGGACCAGAAGGTTGCGGGTTCAAATCCTGCCGGATGCACATTTTTCAGCAAATCGGTGGCGTAGCTCAGATGGTTAGAGCGTAGCACTCATAACGCTAAGGTCGGTGGTTCAATTCCACCCGCCACCACAATCACGGAACTGCCGCCGAATGCCCAATTTGCGCTATTTTTTTGAATTTCGGTAAATTTTGCGTAAAATTTTTTCGCCAATATAATATATTGCCTTAAAAATTTTCCGCAAAATTTCCTCAAAATTCAGAAAAATATCATCAAAAGCGCATTCGGCGGCAGTTCCTAAACGCGCTGTTAGCTCAGCTGGTAGAGCAGGTCCCTCTTAAGGACAAGGTCGCAGGTTCGAATCCTGCACGGCGCACATATAAAAAACAAGATTGGTAAATCTTGTTTTTATGCGACTATCCGCGAAGTTTTTTCGCCAGTTCGGCTAATTTTTTATCATCCGCTCTTTCGCAGTCGTGCGATGAAATGTAGCCTTCGTATTTTTCAAAGTATTTATTGTTGTCTGATTTAAAAGCGCGCCATTCGCGCTCTTTTGTTCCGTGCATAGGGAAAAGCTTCGCGTGAATATGATCAACGCCAAAACCTTCAAAAATCATTCCCGTCCGCCCGACATCTTCAAATTTGGCGTCAAGCAGTTTGGCAACTTGCTTCGCCGCCTTGATTAAGCCGACCATAACTTCTTCTGGCAAATCAAAAACATAAGACGGGAAATGCTCTTTGGTTATCACGACGGCAAAACCCTCGGTGTTCGGAAAAATGGAAAGAAAAGCCAAATGTTTTTCATCTTCCCAAATTTTATGCGCGGGCGCTTGGCCTTTGGCGATTTTGCAGAAAATGCAATCCATGGAATATATTTTTAAGCGGCTTTAAGCGCGTCTTTTAAAGTTTTTCCGGTTTTAAATTTTGCCACGGTAACTTGAGGAATCTGAATTCTTTCGGACGGCTTCTGCGGGTTGACTCCGCCGCGGGCGTGGCGAGTTTTCGCCATGAAAGTTCCAAAACCAGTGATGGTAACTTCATTGCCGGCTTTAAGCTCGCTGATGATAACGCCGACCAAGGCTTCAATCATGTCTTCAGCCTGTTTTTTTGTAACCGTGGCTTCGGCCGCGATTTTTTCTACCAAACCTGCTTTGTTCATAAATTTAATATTTAAATATTTATATATTTTGTTATTGTTTTAATGCTCGCCGTTCTTTTTGTTTTTGAATTTATTGAAAGATGGACGGCGCAGAAAATCGCCCGCCCATTTTCAGGCATGACATTGGCCGATTTTATTTTTGTCAAAAAAGTTTTAATGATATTGCTTTTGTCCAATCCCAAAATTCCATCCGCGAATCCTGTCATGCCGGCGTCCGTGATTATTGCCGAGCCTGATTCTGAAATTTGCGCGTCCGCGGTCATGATATGCGTGTGAGAACCGATAATCGCGCTGGCTCGCCCGTCAAGATAGCGCCACAAGGCGATTTTTTCCGAAGTGGCTTCCGCGTGTATATCAATGATTATAGCAGATAGTTTATTATCCGCAAAGTTAGATAAAATTTCGTCGGCTTTGACGAACGGATTATTATGGTTGGCCGGCATTAAAAACTGTCCGATCAGGCTGATCAGAAGTATTTTGCATCCGTTTTTCAATTCAATTATCGTAAAGCCTTTGCCCGGGGCTTTTTCCGAATAATTCGCTGGGCGCAAAATGGGCAAATCGCTGTCGTATAAACGCAGGGATTTCGCGTTGTTGAAACAATGGTTGCCTCCGGTGAAAGCTCCGATGCCGGCTTGCATCATTTGTTTTATTGAATCTTCGGATATGCCGTTGCCGTGCGCCAAATTGTCGGCGTTGGTTATAATCAAATCGGGTTTTAATTCTTTTTTCAGTTCAGGCAGAATTTTTTCAACCGCGGAGCGGCCTATTTTTCCGTTGATTTCTCCAATGAAGAGAATAGAAAGCATAAAAATTCATTGTCATTGCGAGCGACCGAAGAGAGCGAAGCAATCTCATGCAGATTAATTATGATTAAAAGATTGTTGTTCGTGAGATTGCTTCGTCGCCGAAGCTCCTCGCAATGACAGGCTAATTATCTCGCGTATTCGGTTACGCGCATTTCTCTGATGACATTAACTTTTATTTCCCCCGGGTATTTTAATTCTTGTTCTATTTTTTTGGCGATTTCTTTGGCCAAATTTATTGCGGCCAAATCGTCTATTTTATCCGGAGTTACAAAAATTCTTACTTCGCGGCCGGCTTGTATGGCGTAAGTTTTTTCAACGCCTTCAAACGAAGACGCTATTTTTTCCAATTCTTCAAGCCTTTGGATATATTGGTCAAAAGTATCCCTGCGCGCGCCCGGTCTGGAAGCTGAAATGGCATCGGCTACTTTAACAATCACTGAAATTAAGCCGTCCGGACGATCTTCGTGATGCGTTAATATGGGGGCGATAATTTCAGGAGGCAGATTGAATTTTTTTCCGATGTTGGCGCCGATTTCAGGATGCGTGCCTTGCACTTCGTGGTCAACGGCTTTTCCTATGTCATGCAGTAATCCGCCTTTTTTCGCCAGAGTCACATCGGCGCCCAACTCTTCGGCTAAAAGAGCGGATAAATGCGCCACTTCCACCGAATGTTTCAAGGCGTTTTGGCCATAGCTTGATCTGTATTTCAGCCGGCCGATTATCTGCACCAATTTCGGATCAAAGCCGGCAACGCCGACTTCATACATGGCTTCTTCGCCGGCTTTTTTAATGTCCAGCGCCAATTCTTCTTTGGCTTGTTTGATAGCGTCTTCAATTTTTGTCGGATGGATGCGCCCGTCTTTAATCAAGTGTTCCAAAGTTTTTTTGGCTATGTGCCGTCTGATCGGAGAAAACCCGGAAATCGTTATGGCGTTGGGCGTGTCGTCAACGATAATTTCAACGCCGGTGAGCTGTTCTATAACTTTAATATTTCTGCCTTCTCGGCCGATAATGCGGCCTTTCATTTCATCATTTGGCAAGTCAACTGTCGTGGTTGTTATCTCAGCCGCGTAAGTTGAAGCCAAGCGCTGTATGGCTCCGGCCATCAAGTCGCGGGCTTTATCATCAAGGCTGTCGGAAGATTCTTTTTCAAGCTTGTTTATTCTTATGGTTAAATCATTTTTGATTTCGTTTTCAATATTTTTGAATAATGCTTGCTTGGCCTCTTCTTTTGACAAGCCGGCGATTTTTTCCAGTTTGGCAAATTGCTCTTCCCTGATTTGTTTTATTTTTTCTTTGGCTTCTTCAACTTTGCTCACCTTGTCGTAAAGCTGCTGCTGTTTGTCCTGCAATTCCAGCAATTTTTGAGAAAACACGGTTTCTCTTTTTTCCAATCTGGACTGCAAGCTGTTAATGTCGCGGCGCCTTAACTCTTCTTCTTTTTTGGCTTGTTCAATGATTTTGAGAGATTTTTCTTGGGCTTCCAAAATAAGCTCTTTTTGTTTCGCTTTTGTTTCGCTTAAGATTTTTTCGGCGCGGGATTCGGCATTTGATATTTTGGCCAAACCACGGCTTTTTCTGGTAAAATAGCCGACAAAAAAACCTCCGGCTATGGACAGAATTCCAATGATTGCGTAGTAATTCATAAAATGCCATTCAGCCGCGGGAAGCAAGTTTTTCGCGAATAAAACAAGATCAAAGATTATTTTAGCTTTGACGAAATATTTTGAGAGTGGTTTATTGTTTTACTAAAGATGATAATCTCCACAAAATTGCGAATCTAAAAATAAAATTTATCTTGCCTGAATTTTCTGTAATTCCCGCTGTCCGAAATAATTATTAATTATTTATTTATAGCTTTTAGATTAACACAGCGGATGTGGTTTGGCAAGAGCCAGTTTATTTGGCTATGACCTTGTCAATAATCCCGTATTTGACGGCTTCTTCGGCGCTCATGAAATGGTCGCGATCCGTGTCTTTTTCAATAGTGGAAATCGGCTGGCCGGTGTGTTTGGCTAAAATTTTATTGAGTTTTTCGCGGATTTTCAAAATATGCTCCGAATGGATTTTTATGTCCGAGGCTTGTCCTTCAAACCCTCCCATCACTTGATGGATTAGAATTTCGGAATTGGGAAGAGTGAATCTTTTGCCTTTGGCTCCGGACGCCAGCAAAACCGCGCCCATGGAAGCGGCTAATCCGACGCAAATCGTGGAAACATCGGATTTGACATATTGCATGGTGTCGTAAATCGCAAGGCCGGCGGTGACGGATCCTCCAGGAGTGTTGATATAAAATTTAATGTCTTTGCCTTTGCTTTCGGCGTCCAAAAATAAAAATTGGGCGATGATGATATTGGCGGTATGGTCGTTGATCGGTTCGCCCAAAAAAATAATGCGGTCTTTCAAAAGGCGCGAATAAATATCATAGGCTCGTTCAATCTGGCCCGATTTTTCAATAACTGTCGGAATTAAGCTCATAAATTTTAATTGATTAAAAAATTAAATTTTTATATTATTTTCCATCCGTGGTTTGTTTTTTCCATTTTTCCTTCAATCATGAATCCGGCGGCTTTGGCATGCCCGCCACCTCCAAGCGCGATCGCCAATTTGGAAATATCCATGTTTTTTTTGGAAGAGCGCAAACTGCCTTTTATCCTGCCGTCGGGCATTTGGCGCAGAATCATTATGCCGTTGACGCCGCTTAAATTGCTTAAAAATCCGGCTATGCCTTCAAGCTCTTCCTCAACCGCCGCGCCCTCGTTTTCCAAAATTGTCCATCCCAAATTATATTCTTTGTTTATTTTCAGGCGCGACATGGCTTTGCCCCAAATTTTCATTGAAGCGATTGATTTGTTGCGCCAGGTATTTTCAATTATTCGCGGCAAGCTCGCTCCGTTCGCCAGCATCTCGGAAGCTATATTGACTGTTTCCGGAGAAGTTGACGGGTAAAGAAAATTTCCCGTGTCGGTCATAATGCCGGTTAAAACGCAGTTTGCCATATTTTTATTTATTTTTATTTTATTGGCTTTGGCGAAAAAATACAATATTTCAGCTGTCGCGGCCGCGGAGGAATCGCGAATTTCCAAATCCGCGAAATCTTTTATTTTCGGGTGGTGGTCTATTTCAATAATTGTTTTTCCGCTTTCGCGGGTTAAAAATTTTTTTTCAAGTTTGGCGCGCTCTGGAGAACCGCAGTCCAAGATGATTACGGCGTCAAAATCGGAATCGCCGCAATCGTTTTTAAATTCTTCTATATGAGGAAGAAATCCGTATTGATGGCTGATTTCGCTATGGCAGTAAAGGCTGTATTTTTTATTTATCAAACTTAAAATTTCAGCCATGAAGCATGAAGAAGCCAAAGCGTCTCCGTCCGGATTTTCGTGCGCGGCGATAAGAATATTATTGGAAGATTTGATTAGATTGTAGGCTTTTATATATAAAGAAGCGTCCATGTTAGAATTATTTTAATTCTTCCTCCTTTATTTGTTTAAATATTTTTTCAATTTCGGCGGCTTTGATTTCAGTCGTATCCAATACCCAGTTAAATCGCGGAATTTGCCTGATTTTTAATCGGCCTCTCAAATTTTGGCTGAAGATCGCGGAATGTTTTCTCAAGCTTGCCAAAGCCGTGCCGGCGTATTTTTCAGGAAGAACCGAAACGGCGATTTTGGCGTATTTTAAATCAGGAGAACAGATCACATAGCAGACTGTTATGAGGCCGTTGTCAAGAGGAATTTCTCTGGCTATGAAATTGGCGAGTTCATTTTTAAGCTGTTCATTCAATTGTTCAATTCTTCTCGGCATATTATGTTGTTTTTTTCATTTTTTCCATTTTGTAAAACTGCAAAATATCGCCGGCTTGTATCGCGGGCTTGCCTTCAAAATTGATGCCGCATTCTTGATTGGCTTCAACGATTTTTACATTTTGCTTGGCTATTTGAAGTTCGGCCAGTTTTCCTTCGGAAATTATTTCTTTGTCGCGCAAGACTTCAATCAGCGAATCAGCTTCAATTTTTCCGTCAATCACGCGCCCGCCCACTATCTGGCTTGATTTTTCAGTCCTGAAAATCGCCAGCACTTTCATTCTTCCCAAATCGGCTCTTTGCATTTTTTGTTCCACCAAGCCGTCGGCCTGGTTTTTAATATCATTGATCAATTCGTAAATTATTCCGTAGGTTTTGACATCAATATTTTTTTCTCTGGCCAATTTTTGCGCCAAGGGAGTTATTTTGACATTAAAGCCCAGAATTTTCGCTTTATTGCTTTGCGCCCGCTCAATGTCGCCTTCTGTTATGTTTCCGAGGCCTTTGCTGATAATATTTATTTTTATTTCTTCAAAATCTATTTTAGCCAGAGACCCTTCAATGGCTTCGCCCGATCCCAGCACATCGCTTTTTATGATCAAATTTATGTTTTTGGCGCCGGCGGTTTCTTTTTTTTCTTCCGCGGGCTTGGCCGTGTCTTTGGCAAGGGAGAAAATTTTGCTCGCTTTGATTTTTTCGCCTTGCCCCACGCGCATGATGTCTCCTATTTCAGGAGCCATTTTCAAGCCGATTATTTTCACGGGCATTGACGGGCCGGCTGATTTTACATTTTTGCCGGTGTAATCTTCCAGCGCCCTCACTTTGCCGTACAAAAGTCCGTTGAAAATCATGGGATCGCCTATCTTCAACGCGCCGTTTTGGATTAAAACGGTGGCGACAGGCCCTTGTCCGCGATCAATATGCGATTCAATAATCGTGCCTGACGCTTCAGCCGCGGGATCGGCTTTAATGTTTTTTTCTTCCATTTCAGCGGTTAACAGAAGCATGTCCAAAAGTTCGTTTATGCCGATATTATTTTTGGCGGAAATCGGCATGCAGACTGTTTTGCCACCCCAGTCTTCAGGGACTATATTCAGCTGTTCGCCCAATTCGCGCTTGGCCATATCAATGTTGGCTTCGGGTTTGTCAATTTTGTTTATGGCGACCACAAAAGGGATTTTGGCCGCTTCAATAATGCGGAAAGCTTCAATCGTTTGCGGCTTGACCCCGTCATCGGCGGCAACAACCAAAATCGCGATGTCGGCGATTCGCGCGCCGCGATTGCGCATGGCCGTAAAAGCTTCGTGTCCCGGAGTATCTATGAAAGTGATGGGTTTTTGTTTGTGAATTATTTGGTAAGCTCCGATATGCTGGGTGATGCCGCCTGTCTCGCCGGCCACAACATCTGTTTTTCTGATGGCGTCAAGCAATTTTGTTTTGCCATGGTCAACATGGCCCATGACAACTATAATCGGCGCTCTGTCCGCCAAACCGCTTTGTTCGTTTTGGCTTAGTATTTGTTTTAATGTGTCTGATTCGCTTTGGCCGTTTTTTTCAGTTTCGTCGGCCGGCTCTATGTCAATGCCCAAATCTTGTCCGATAATCGCGGCTGTGTCAAAATCAATTTTTTCATTGAGCGAGCTGAAAATTCCGTTTTTCATAAGTTCGGACAAGATTTTATTCACTGGAAAACCGGTGATCGTTGAAAAATCCCTGACAGTGATGAATTTTGGAATTTTGATTTGTTTTTTTTCGGATTCGCCTGCCGAGGCGTTGGCTTCCGGCTTTTTTTCCGCCTGCTGTCTCGCGGCCAGCTGTTTAATCAATATGTGCCATTCGAAAATAATTTTTTGCGCCGTTTTATTGTCCACTTTAATGGCTTTTTGCCCGATATCAAAACCGATAAGCGGCAATTTGTCCCGCAATTCTTGAGTGGTGATTTTTAAAATTCTGGCAAGTTCGGTTATGTTCATGAATTTTTTTAAATTTATTTAATTACTTTACAATAAAATTAGCCTAAAGTCAATCAAGTGTATTAGCCCAGGTCATATTGGTTGCCATAATCGTATCAATATGATACGATTATTTTATAAATATGATAATAATAAACCAAAAACAAAAACAAATATTGCTGGCGATATTAAAAACCGGCTCTATGTCGTCTTCGGATGTTCACGCGGAAATGATTCAGTCAGGCGAAGAAATCGCTTTAATCACAATCAAGCGCGCTTTATCTCAAATGGGCAAATCCGGATTATTGGCTGTTTTTGGCTCAGGCCCGTCCACGCATTATAAAATAACCGTTCTTGGGCGATTATGCGCGCCTGTTGACGCGCGCCGGTATTGCGCGATAGAGCCGGATAAGCGATACGGCCTTAAGTTGTATAATTTTGATTTGCTCCTTAATCTGCCGGATGATCTTTTCACGAATCAAGAATTGAAAAAATTAAACGACGCGACCGCCGAATATAAACAAAGAATTGAAAATTTATCTCCTGTTATCCAAAAAAAAGAATTAGAGCGGCTTATTATTGAATTATCATGGAAATCGTCAAAAATAGAAGGCAATACATACACTCTTTTGGATACGGAAAAATTGATTTTGGAAAACAAAAAAGCGGCCGGCCATAGCCGGCAAGAGGCGCAAATGATATTGAATCATAAAGACGCTTTTAATTTTATACGCGAAAACGCGGCGCGATTTATATTTTTGACAAAAAAAAATTTAGAGGATTTGCACGCAATTTTAGTTAAAAATTTGGCAGTTGGTTTTGGTTTGCGCAAAGGACCTGTCGGTATCGTAGGATCAATTTACCGGCCGCTTGATAATTTTTATCAAATCAATGAAGCTGTTAATAATCTTGGCGCCGCGATAAAAAATACGCAATCGCCTTATT
The DNA here is from genome assembly GCA_043807825.1 of bacterium. GTDB lineage: Bacteria > Patescibacteriota > Patescibacteriia > Patescibacteriales > GWC2-42-12 > JACPHD01. The sequence continues at coordinate 15,986 of JAZDFM010000042.1, forward strand.
CCAAGGCGTTAATGGCTCTGCTTGGCATCGGTTATATACAGCCGTTTGAAGATGGCAATAAAAGAACAGCCCGTTTAATGGCTAACGCGATATTGATGGCGCATCATTGCGCGCCGCTTTCTTATAGAAGCGTTGATGAGATTGAATATCGCGAAGCCGCGCTGGCGTTTTACGAATTAAATTCAGTTTTGCCGCTTAAGAAAATATTTATTGACCAATATGAATTCGCGGCGAAAAATTATGCGGCATGATAAAATATTAAAATTTCCGGCCGGTTTTTTGTGGGGAGTGTCAACTTCGGCTTATCAGACCGAGGGCGGGATTGAATGCGATTGGAGCCGATGGGAGAAATCGGAAAAAAGAATTAAAAAATTAAAAGCCGAGAATAAAAATCCGGACGATTATATTTGCGGGCAAGCTTGCGATTCGTATAATCGCGTTGAAGAAGATATAAATTTGGTTGAACAATTAAATTGCCAAGCCTGCCGTTTTACGGTTGAATGGGCGCGCGTTGAACCTGAAAACGGAAAAATCAGCATGCCGGCGATAAAGCATTATCAAAATTTGATAAAGCGCTTGAAGAATAAAGGCATGGAGCCGTTTTTAACTTTGAATCATTATACTCTGCCCGTTTGGATCAGCGGTATTGGCGGCTGGGAAAATAAAAAAACAATAGAGCATTATTTGAAATTCGCTGAAACGATTATTGAAGCTGTCGGGCAAGATGTGAAATATTGGCTCACTTTCAATGAACCGCAAATACAGATCGGCTATGGCTATATTTCCGGACAATTTCCGCCGAATGTTAAAAATTTATGGCGCGCGCGAAAAGCTTTAAAAAATTTGATGCAGGCGCATAAGCAAGCTTACAATCTTATCCATAAAAAACTCGGAGCCGGCGCGCAAGCGAGCATAACCCATAATCTTATTTATTATACCCCGTATAAAAATAATTTTTTAAATAATTTGATTGTGAAATTGTTGAAATATATATGCAACAGGCGAATTATTGAAATGGCCGCCGGCTGTCAGGATTTTATCGGTTTGCAATATTATCATCATGACAGAATTAAATTAAAATTGGGCGGGCGGTTTTTAATAGCCGACTCGGAAAATGAAAACAAGGAATTGACCGATATGGGCTGGGAAATATTCCCGCAAGGAATATATTATTTATTGATGGAATTAAAAAAATACGGCAAGCCGATTTTTATAACCGAAAACGGCATCGCGGACGCGAATGACAGCCGGCGCGAGAAATTTATTATTGAGCATCTTCGCTATATTCATAAAGCTATGGCCGAAGGCGCCGATGTTCGCGGTTATTTTCATTGGTCGCTTTTGGATAATTTTGAATGGGCGCATGGCTGGGGACCGAAATTCGGGCTTTATTCGGTTGATCGCGCGTCGTTTAAGCGCGAGCCTCGCCCGAGCGCCGCGGTTTACGCGGAAATTTGCAAAAATAATGAAGTTAAAATAGTTTAAAACAGAAATTCCCCCTGTCATTGCGAGCCCCGCATTTGGGGGCGAAGCAATCTACGGTTAAATAATCAGTATGATAGAAAAAAGAAATTATTTTGTTTATATAAATACTAATAAGACGCACAATGTATTTTATACTGGAGTATCAAATAATCTGTTAAACAGAAACAGCCAGCATAAAAATAAAGATAATAAATTAAGTTTTACGGCCAAGTATAATGTTAATAAATTAGTTTGGTACGAAATATTCAGCAATATATATGACGCTATTTCCAGAGAGAAGCAGATTAAGGGCGGTTCAAGAAAAAAGAAAATATTTTTGGTTAATAAATTAAATCCGATGTGGAAAGATTTGGCTTTAGACTGGTGAACCGGAGATTGCTTCGCTTCTTGCAGAAGCTCGCAATGACAAAAGTAAAAAAAGAAATGGCAAATAAAATAACAAAAAAATATATGCCTAATATAATTTTGAAAAAAGACGAGTTTTTTAAAAAAATAGAATCTCTCGGATTGGCGCTGTCTTACGGAGATGTGAGGCTGAAAACTTCTTATTCGGAAACGGCTCCGGCCGATGTGAGTTTGAAAAGCCGATTTTCACGCAATGTTTTTTTGAACTCTCCTTTGATAAGTTCGCCCATGGATATGGTGACGGAGCATAAAATGGCGATCGCCATGGCGCTTTCCGGCGGTTTGGGAATAATCCATCGCGCGCTCGCGCCAAAAGATCAGGCCAAAGCCGTGTCGCGCGTAAAATTTTATTTGAACGGATTGATTGAAAGGCCGATTTGCGCGCGCGAGAATGAAACCGTGAAAACAATTTTAAATATGGTCGCGGAAAAAGGATATTCTTTCCGCAGTTTTCCGGTTATTGACAACAATGGCCGTTTAGTCGGACTTATTTCCCGCAATGATATAGAATTTTGCCATGACTATGAATTGCCGGTCGAAAAAGTCATGACAAAAATTGAAAAACTGATAACCGCGGCAAGCGGGATTTCTTTAAAGCAGGCTTTTGCCGTTATGGTAAAAAACAAGAAAAAAATTCTGCCTTTGGTGAACAAGCAAAAAAAATTATCCGGCATGTATGTTTATTCCGATGTTAAAAGGATAATTACCGGAGTTTCGCCGGCGTACAATTTGGACAATAACGGCAATCTTCGCGTCGGCGCGGCCGTGGGGGTGGGAGAAGACGCTTTATTAAGAGCTGAATTGTTGAACGAACGCGGAGTTGATGTTTTGGTTATAGATACGGCGCACGGAGATTCGCGCGCGGTTTTTGAAACATTAAAACAGCTTAAAAAGAAATATTCGCACATTGATGTCGCGGTCGGAAATGTTTCCGAAGCCGAATCGGCGAAAAGGCTGGTTAAAGCCGGAGCGGACGGAATCAAAGTCGGGCAAGGTCCGGGTTCAATTTGCACGACTCGCATTGTCGCCGGCATAGGATGCCCGCAAGTGACGGCGATTTATAATTGTTCGCGCGCGCTTCGCGGATCCGGAGTTCCCGTTTGCGCGGATGGAGGAATTGAATATTCGGGAGATATCACGGTGGCGATAGCCGCGGGCGCGGATTCGGCGATGCTCGGAAAGACGCTCGCAGGAACCGATGAAGCTCCCGGAGAAGTTTTTATGAAAAACGGCATGCCGGTGAAACAATACCGCGGCATGGGATCTTTGGCGGCGATGAAGGCGAGCAAAGCGTCCAGAGAAAGATATTCGCAATCCGAGAGCGGCAAAGATAAATTGGTTCCGGAAGGAGTTGAAGCCGTGGTGCCATACAGGGGGAAGGTTGAAAAAATAATTTTTCAGATGCTCGGCGGACTGCGAAGCGGATTGGGATATGTCGGAGCCGCGGACATAGAAGAATTGAAAACCAAAGCCGATTTTTATTACATTTCTTCGGCCGGCTTGAGCGAATCCCATCCGCATGGAATTATTATGGAGAAACAGGCGCCAAATTATTTGGGGAAAATGTGATTTTTACGATAGCCTATTTTTGTAATCTTCATAACCGAATTTTCGCACGACTTTTAAACTATCCGTTTTAGGTTTATAAATCGCAATAGCGGGCGGATTAATGCCGTTAAAAGTGGTAGTTTTTACCATTGAATAATGCGCCGCGTCAGTAAAAATCAGCCTATCCCCTCTTTTCAATGGTTTTGGAAAAGAATATTCTCCGATCACATCGCCGGCCGCGCAAGAGATCCCGCCCAAAATGTAATCATATTTTAATTTTCCGAAATCCTGCTCCGCTCCGATTATTTGAGGGCGGTAAGGTTCGGGTTCGCTTTTTGTGAACAACATATCCAAAAGACAAACTTCAGCCGAGATATCAAGAACGGCTATATTATGTTTATTATGAATAATATCCAAAACCGTCGCGGTCAAAATTCCCGTGTTCAAAACAGACGCCTCCCCAGGTTCCAGATAAATTTTTTCAATATTAGGATATCTGTTTTTAAAATCAATAATAATCTTGCATAATTTATCAACATCATAGCTGTCTTGTGTAATAAGATGCCCGCCCCCGAAATTCACCCATTTCATTTTTTTTATATACGGAGAAAATTTTTTTTCAAAAGCGATAAGCACCTCTTCCAGCGCGTCAGCGCTCTGCTCGCACAAAACATGAAAATGCAGTCCGCTGATGCCGTCCAAATTCCCATCTTTAAAATTTTTTAAAATTATCCCCAATCTGGAATTTTCCGAACACGGATCATACATTTTATATTTAACTCCCTTTGGAGATTTTTCAGGGTTGATTCTAATTCCGCATTCAATATTTTTCTTGCTGTTTTTTATTAACGGTTTGAATTTATTCCACTGAAAAAAAGAATTAAAAACAATATGATCTGAATATTTTATCAATTCTTTTATTTCATTCTCGGTATAAGCCGGCGAAAATGTATGCACCTCTTTGCCGAATTTTTCATAACCAAGCCTTGCCTCGTTTATGCCGCTGGCGCAGACGCCATGAAGATACCGGCTGATAAGCGGAAATGTTTTAAACATGGCAAAGCCTTTGAGCGCAAGCAAAATCTTGCACCCTGTTCTTTTCTGAACGGAATCTAAAATTTTAAGATTTTCCTCAATAAGACTTTCGTCCACTACAAAACAAGGCGTGGGAATTTTATCCGATTTTAATTTAAGAAGATTTTTAAATTTTTCTTCGCGGGATTTTTGGGCTGGCATAATTATAAATATAAGTTACTAATAATTTTTATTCAGTTGTTCCGGCAAGCCGTCCAATTCTTTTACCGTCCACGACAGGCCGATTTTAGCCATTTCTTGCAGAAATATTTTTGAATCAAGAGATTTGTCTTCCGGAGTTTTTACTCCGGCGCCGGACCATTTTCCCTCAAGGACCAATTTGGCGCATGTTACCGTCGGAATGGCCGTCGTGTAGCCTATGGCGTTGCCGCCGGTTTCCAAAAACGCTTTATGATGATCGCAGACATTGTAAATGTAAATGGCTTTTTTCTTGCCGTTTTTTATTCCGGAGACAATATTGCCGATATTGGTTTTGCCTTTATAGCTTTCATTGAAATCTTCGCCTTTTGGCAGGATGGTTTTGAGAAATTTAACCGGAATAATTTGGCAATCGCCGTATTTGACAGGATCAATTCTGGTCATGCCCACATTGTACAGCACTCTTAAATAAGTAAGATAGGCCGGAGAAAAAGTCATCCAAAATCTGATTCTTTTCAAGCCGGGAATATGATGAACAAGAGTTTCCATTTCTTCGTGATACATTAAATACGGCGTGAATTTGCCGGCTTGCGGAAAATCAAATTCAAAAAAAGCCGCGTTTTCGTCAATCAGCCTTCCGCGCTTCAGCCATTTGCCTTTTTGCCAGAATTCAATCGGCAGGATAAGCTCGCGCAAATTGATTTCCGGATCAAAATTCGGAGCGAATTTGATTTTTTCGTCTTTTGAACCGCCGTTGCAGTCAAGTATGTCAATGGTTTCTATTTTGTCAAAAAGATAATCTCGCGCGTAAGCTGAAAAAATATTGGAAACTCCGGGATCAAAGCCCATGCCGGTGATGGCCAGCAGGCGCTTTTTTTTGAAAGCGCTGTTTTTGGCTAATTGTTTTTTATATGAAAAGCCGTATTTGTCCGGATGCTCATAACAGCAGGTGTCAATATATTTGGTTCCGGTTTTCAAGCAGGCGTCCATAACGGTTAAATTGTCGTAAGGCAATCCCCAATGAACCAAAAGATCCGGTTTAATTTTATTGATCAGGCTGATTAAAAACTTTTCATCGCCGGCATCGCCTTGATGCAAATTAAGCTTGATTTTATTGTTTGTTTTTTTAATAATGGAATCTCTGACGACTTGGCTTTTTTCAGCCGTCCGGCTGACTACATGGATTTCGGAAAAAGTTTCTGGAAATTGCGCCATTTTATGCAACCCAACACTTCCGACATTGCCGCATCCTATGACTAAAATTTTAGGCATAAATTTTTGGTTAAGATTATGATGAAATTTTACTGTCAAGAAAGCTTTATGTCAAATACTCCGGCGGTTTTCGCGGGTTTGCTTTTTTCGGAAAAATGTCGCATTATTTAATTATTATGCTGAAAAAAATTATTGTTGATAAATTCGGAGGCGGGGTAATGAATAAAGAATCCATGCCTTTGATAAAAAAACGGCTTCAAGAGCAGATAGCCGCCGGAAATTATCCTGTCGCGGTTGTTTCGGCGTTCAAAGGAATAACGGACGAGATTATTTTATTTTTACGCAAGATGGAAAAAAATTCTTCCGCGGACTGCGGGCTGTTCGCGAAAAAGCTTTTTAAAAAGCATATTAACATAGTTTCTCCTCGCGGGACCGCGGAAAACAAGTTGAAAAAAATATTTGTTGACTTTGAAAAAGATTTGTCGGCTTTCGGTTCGTCCGGCGGGACGATTGAGCTTAAAGCTAAAATTTCTTCTTATGGAGAAAAATTTTCAGCGATTTTAACGGCCGAGTATCTTGATTCTATGGGCATGCCGGCCAAAGAATTTTTCGCCGAAGACATACCGATTATCACAAATGACAATTTCAACGACGCCGACATTGAATATGGGATTTCGGAAAAAAATATCGGAAAAAAATTTTTGAATTTAAAGCAGATTCCGGTTATTGCCGGATTTTCCGGCCGGACCGCCGGCGGACAAACAACCGTTTTAGGTCGCGGAGGAACGGATACGACCGCGTGTTTCGCGGCCGCGGCTTTGCGGGCCGATAAAGTGATTTTATGGAAAAATACGCGCGGAGTGCTGTCCGCCGATCCCAAAATTGTTCCCGAAGCTAAAACAATATCTCGGTTAAGCTATGACGAAGCTGAAGAATCGGGAAAAATTATTCATGAAAAAGCCATGAGATATGTCAAATTGTTTAAAATTCCGGCGGAAATAGCTTGTTTGGCCGATGCCAGGCGCAAAACGGAAGTCGGCGAGGCGCGGCGCGAAAAAAAAGGCGCTCAAATAGCGAGCTTTAAAAAAAATCTTGTTTTATTTATAATTACCGATGAGGCGGCCAAGATGGCGGATCTTTTATCTTCAACATGCCAGGTTTTCGCGAAGCATAAAGTTGATATTGTTTTAATCAGCAACGCGCGCCATATTTTGCAAATCGCGGCCGATAACAGCAATGGCTTGTTGGAAAAAGTTTTTCAGGAATTGAAAAATAAAGCTTCTTCGGTTAAAGCCGCCAAAGCGAGCATGGTTTTTCTGATAGGAAATTTTAACGCCGATGATGTGAATGATTTTAATGATATATTGATTAAACATAAAGCCGGCATGCAAATCAGCGCTTTTTTCTACGAAAATTGCGCCAGAATTGAAGCCATAATTAAAACCGATAAAACAGAAGACATGGTCAGAATTTTGCATAAGAAGTTTATTAAATAGTTATTTATGAAAAAATTTAAAGTCGGAATTTTGGGAGCCACGGGAATGGTCGGGCAGAATTATATTCGCTTGTTGGAAAATCATCCTTGGTTTGAAATAACTTTTTTGGCCGCGTCCGCCAATTCGGCCGGCGCAACTTACGCCGAATCGGTAAGCTCGCGCTGGCACATGTCCAAGCCTGTTGCCGAAGCTGTAAAAAATATTATTGTGGCTGACGCGTCTGAAGTGGAAATAGCCAAAAAAAAATGCGATTTTGTTTTTTCGGCTTTTGAACTTCCGGACAAGCAGGCGGTTAAAGAGCTTGAAGAAAAATACGCGGCCGCCGGACTGCCGGTGGTGTCCAACGCTTCGGCAAACAGATGGTCGCCGGATGTTCCAATGATAATTCCGGAAATCAATCCCGAGCATTTGGAAATAATTTTTCAGCAGAAAAAAAAGCGCGGCTGGAAAAAAGGCTTTATAATCGCCAAGCCCAATTGCAGTTTGCAAAGCTATTTGGCGCCGATCTTCGCTTTGGAAAAAGCCGGGCATCCAGTAAAAAAAATATTCATAACGACAATGCAGGCGGTTTCAGGCGCCGGATATCCGGGCACGCCAAGTTTAGATATGATTGATAATGTGGTGCCGTTTATTCCGGGCGAAGAAGAAAAAACCGAGCAAGAGCCTTTGAAAATATTGGGAAAAATCAAAGATGGAAAATTTGTTTTTTCCAAATCCATGGAAATTTCAGCCAACTGCGCGAGAGTGCCGGTGTCCGACGGCCATTTGGCTTGCGCCAATATTTTATTTAAAAATAAAAAGCCGAGCAAGCGAGAGATTATAAATATTTGGCGGAAATTCAGGGCTTTGCCTCAAGAGCTGAAATTGCCGAGCGCGCCGGAACAGCCGATTATTTACTTGGAAGAAGAAAATCGTCCTCAGCCGAAAAAAGATCGGGATAACGGCAAAGGTATGGCCATAACTGTCGGGCGATTGAGAGATTGCGGAGTTTTTGATTATAAATTTGTAGCTTTGAGCCATAATACGGTGCGCGGAGCGGCCGGCGGCGGAATCCTGAACGCGGAATTATTGGTGAAGCTTGGATATATTAAATAATTGCATTATTTATGAAACGCAAAACAAATTTCGGCGATATGCCGTTGAAAAATTTGACATTGGAAGAATCCGGCATCGTGATTTTGCCGATTCCTTACGACGGAACAAGCACATGGATTAAAGGAGCGGATAAAGGTCCGGCCGCGATCGTAGAAGCTTCTGACGCTTTGGAGCTTTATGATATTGAAACCGATTCGGAAGTTTATAAAAAAAATATTTTTATCGCCGAGCCGGTAATGGAAAAAAGTTCGCCGGAAAAAATGGTGAAAAAAGTTAAAACCGCTGTTGCGAATTTGCTTGATAAAAATAAATTCGTTGCGGCGCTTGGCGGCGAACATTCTATCAGTATCGGCGCTATTCAGGCGCACGCGGAAAAATTTCCGGATATGTCGGTTTTGCAATTGGACGCGCATTCGGATTTAAGAGATGAATATCATGGCTCAAAATATAACCATGCCTGCGTGATGGCCAGAGCGCGGGAAATTTGCCCGATCGCGCAAGTCGGCATCAGAAGCATGGATGCCAGCGATAAAAAATATTTTGGAGAAGGCGGAATTTTTTTCGCGGAAAATATTTATAATAATTCGGTATGGCAGGATAAGGCTATCTCAAAGTTGACGGATAAAGTTTATATTACCATTGATTTGGATGTTTTTGATCCGTCCGTTTTGCCGTCAACCGGCACGCCTGAACCGGGCGGATTGGGCTGGTATCAGGTTTTGGGCTTTTTAAAGAAAGTCGTTGAAGAAAAAAAAGTCGTGGGTTTTGATGTGGTTGAATTATGCCCGAATAAAAATGAAAAATCTTCTGATTTTTTAGCGGCCAAACTGATTTATAAATTGTTAAGCTATATTTATGTGGATTCTCGTCGCCATTGAAGCTTATTTTATTAACGCCGGCGTGTATGTGGCCGACAAATTTTTGCTGTCCAAAAAAATCCATTCGTCAATCGCTTACGCTTTTTATGTCGGAATATGGAGTGTGTTCAACGCGTGCCTGTTGTTTTACAAGCCGTGGATTCCGGATCCACGCGAGCTTACGCTTGATTTGCTGTCCGGATTTTTGTTTTTAATAACTTTGGTTTTTTGGTATAAAGCTTTGCATCAGAGCGAAGCTTCGCGCGTTGTTCCCGTAGTGGGCGCGCTGACGCCGATTTTCAGCTTGGTTTTTTCTTTTGTTTTTTTGGGAGAAAGCTTGAGCGGCCGGCAGTTTTTCGCTTTTATCATTCTGATTTGCGGCGGAGTTTTGATTTCAATCAAGCAGACAAAAGTTTATTTGTATCAGAAAGTTTTTAACAGAATCAAGGAAATCGGCGGAGATATTTTCGGTGAAATTCCGGCCAGCTCCAGGCCGACAAGCAGGTTTTTGGTGAATTCAATCGCGTCAGCCATATTGTTCGCGGCTTATTATGTTTTAATGAAATATATTTACGCGCATCAGCCGTTTGTCGGGAGCTTTGTTTATTCGCGCCTTGGCTCGTTTTTGGGCGTGATTTTAATGTTGTTTGTTCCTGATTGGAGGCATCTTATAGTTAAACAGCAGAAAGGCGCTAAAACTCCGAAAAATATGCTGTTTTTTTTGATTGTAAGGCTGGCGGCCGCGGCCGCTTTCATTATGATAAATATAGCCATCAGTTTAGGCAATGTGGCGATTGTCAACGCTTTGCAGGGCGCGCAGTATTTATTTTTATTTTTGATAATTTTATTGATTTCGGCGAAATTTCCGAAAATTTTGAATGAGCAATTGGGCAAAGGAGTGTTTTTGCAGAAATTGATCGGCGTGGTATTGGTTTGCATGGGGCTGTATATGTTTATAGCGTAAAATTTGTATGAATATTTTAATATTTTTATTTGTTGTTTTGTTTTTCATGCTTGCCTGGCGGCGGATTGATTGGGCGGTTATGCTTTTAATCGCGGCCATGCCGGCTTATCTGATCAGATTCAATATTTTCGGTTTGCCGTCCACTCTGCTGGAAGCCATGATTTGGATTGTTTTTTTGGCTTGGGCTGTTAAAAATTTCAAAAAAGAAAATGAAAAAAATAAAATTCGCTATCTTTTTGATTGGGAGATTATTTTATTGCTTGTGATCGCGCTGGCCGCGGCCGGAACCGCCGGTTTCAGCTCAAGCTCTTTCGGAATATGGAAAGCGTATTTTTTTGAGCCGGCTTTGTTTTTCATAGTTGTTATGAACGCGATGAAAGGCGAAAAAGGCGGAGAAAAAATATTGTCGGCTCTGGCCGTGTCGGCTCTGGCCGTGTCGGCTTTGGCGATTTATCAGAAAATCACCGGTCAGTTGATTGATAATCCTGTTTGGGCCGATGAAAATATAAGACGAGTTGTTTCTTTTTTCGGCTATCCAAACGCCGTCGGCCTGTATTTGGGGCCGATTGTTTTGGCGATGGCCGGGTGGCTGGCATTTGCGATTATTCGGAATGAAAAAATAAAAGCGTTTTTTATCAGTTTGGCGATTATCGCCTCTGTTGTGTCAGTTTATTTCGCGAAATCCAAGGGCGCTTTAATCGGCGTGGCGGCCGGGCTGATCGCGTTCGGGCTGATGGCCGGAAAAAAAATGAGATGGGCGGCGATAGCCGTCATTTTGGTTATGGCCGGGTGCGTATTTTTTTATCAGCCGGTTGGAAAATTGGCGCATGACACCTTTGCCTTTAAAACGCTTTCCGGACAAATCAGAATGGCCGGCTGGAAAGATAGCTGGAATATGCTGAAAGACGGCCGTTTTTTAACCGGCGCCGGTTTGGCGAATTTTCAAAATGCCGTCAAGCCGTACCATCAAGAAGGCGTATTTGTTAAAGATGCCGGCGATCCCGATGCCCAGCGCAAGCTGGTGTTTAATAAAGATTATAGAGACGCGCATTGGCAGCCTTTGGAAATTTATTTGTATCCGCATAATATTTTTTTGAATTTTTGGAGCGAATTGGGGCTGGCCGGAGCGCTGTTGTTTGTTTGGATAATCGGAAAATTTTTTGCGGTTGGAATCAGAAATTTACAACAGTCGCCAAAAAATAAATATTTGGCGATCGGCTTAATTTGCTCCATGATTGCGATCATCGTCCACGGCTTGGCGGATGTCCCTTATTTTAAAAATGATTTGGCGGCGATGTTTTGGCTGTTGGCGGCCATGATGAGTTTGATAAATTTGGAAAATAATAAAATAAATTTATGAACAACAAAAAATTGTTTTCATTGGGAGCTTTGCATTCTTTGGGAGTGCTGGCTTATGTGTCTTTGGTGGTTTTATTCATGAGTAATTCCCAAAATATTTTTGGAAAGAGCGATAATTTTCTGGCAGGAATTATTATGCTGATGATTTTTATTTTGTCCGCGCTGATAACAAGCAGTTTGGTTTTAGGCAGGCCGATATTGTATTATTTGGACGGCAAAAAAACCGAAGCTTTGAAAATGCTGTTTTTTACGGCTGTTTGCCTGTTTATTTTGCTTTTGCTTGCCATAATCGGATTGTTGCTGTTAAAGTAAGATAATCCGGTGGGATGGCCGAGCGGTTGAAGGCGCGGCTCTCGAAAAGCCGTATGGCAGAAATGCCATCTAGGGTTCGAATCCCTATCCCACCGCATTGAAGAAAAATCTGTCTTATCAGTGATGTTTGCTAACGACTGATAAGGCATTTTAAATTCAAAATTAGCGATTTCCTTATTTTGAATTGTCAGGTTCGAAAGTAGTTTTTCCAACATTAACCGCCTCTTAAATTCGTCCGCCTCTAAAAAGTCTTTTTGGGCTAGGTTAGCTTCTAAAAAGATTTTTTTTGTTTGTTCGAAAGTGCTAACAGAATATTTCGTCTTCATCTCATTGGCTTTTTTCAGCTCCACTTTTAAGATTGTCTCTTCCTTTTCCAGCATAGCCATTTTAGCCTCTATAACTTCGCTGGGGAATTTTTTAGCCAGTTCCAAGTCTAACAGGCTAAGTTTCTGCTGGCCGATTAACAACAGGCGTTTTTCCAGCGATTCTTTGATTCGGTTTATATCGGTATTATTAAATTTAGCTTTTTCCATATCGGCCTGATAGCAGATTTCAATAAATTCCTCTCTAAATTTCAGACTGGAAAATTTGCCAGCTATTTTTTCCGTTAGCCTATCCTCTCGCAAATAGGTTTTATGCTCATCGCAGTTATTTTTGCCATTGGTGCAGTAATAATAATTATGGCCTTTCTTTTGGTCGGCGGTAATTAAGCAACCGCAGGTTTGGCAATACATAAAACCTCTAAGCGAAAAGAATTTATGTTTTCGCCTCGGCTTATTTTTACCATTTAAAACATTTTGCACTTCGTCATATAGAGTTTTAGAAATAATCGGCTTATGGTTGCCTTGATAATATTTACCGCCAGCAAACATTACGCCGTGATAAAAAGTATTTTGCAGAATAAAATGAATTTTGCTTTTATGATATTTAATACCGCTTCTTGACCTAAAACCTTTTTTATATAGCACCTCGGCCAATTCTTTAATGCTGATCGTGCCTTTGGCGTATAATTCAAAAGCCATTTTAATATATTTGCTTCTTTCGGGGTCAATGATTAGTTTTTTGTTTTTTTCGTCATTCAAATAGCCTATCGGCGCGCGGTTGGGAAAATCGCCTTTTTCCAGTTTAGTTTTTATGCCCCTTTTTACATTTTTGCTTAAATCCAAAATATACTGATTAGCCATTCCGCTTTCCACATTGAATAAAATCACATTATCGCTGGGCAAATATTGTTTTTCCATAGTCTGAATAACTTTAATCTTGGCTTGTTGCAAAAGCCATTGAATTTTACCACTATCAATCGGGTTTCGTGATAGGCGGTCTATTTTCCAGCAAATTATGCCCTCGGCCTCGCCTTGCTCCAGCATTTTAATCATTTGCGTAAATAACGGGCGGTTATCGGGCTTCTTGGCTGATTTGGATTCTTGGAATACTTTAACGATTTTCAAACCTAAACTATCAGCTAATCTGGTCATTTCAGCGATTTGCGACTCCAGCGACAAGATTTGCCGTCCTTTGTCCTCGCTTGATTTTCTAGTATAGAGTATATAACGCATAGTTTTAAATTTATATTTTCATAATAGATTTATTATCGGGCAAAATCAAGGGGCAATAAGTCCAGCCATTTTTAATTTTAAAATCATCTTATCAAACGGCGTTTCCCGCCTGGGCAAAGGCGGGGAAAAATTAAGCGCATAAGCCTTGTAAGACACACGGCCTAAATATTCGTTATTAAATTCTTTTTCAAATATTGGTTCGGTATTTTTTACATAGGCTTTAAAATATTCTAAAGCTGGATAACCCATTAACTCGGACGGCAGATTAAGGCCTTGGGAATAAAAAAACTTCTTTTTGTGGAATAGCCGTTCGTCGCACATTTCCTTGCTAAGATATTTACAGATATACGCCCCGACATTGGTTAATTTATCTATGCGGTTAATTTTGATAAAACCCTGCCCCCAAATTTCGGCGATTTGTTTATTCGGGACATAACGCAAATTAGAAAGCAGATGATAATGGACTCTTTGCGAAATCGGTTGAAATTCAGGCACGGCAATATATTTAAATTCTGGGAATCGGTCGGTCATTCGTTGGGTAAATAAGTTAAAGACATAATTAGCCTCTTTTAAATCGTGCATTTCCGAGCCGAAAGTCAGAGTAATAAATTTAGTCAGCTGATAATTACTATTAACTAAACGTCTTAAAACGGTGCGGGTTCGGTTAAGCGAAGATTTGGTAAATTCGGTTTGCTCTTTAACGGCGGTTTCTTCAAGGAGTATTTTTTTCTTCGCCCATTTCTTTCGCTCATAACCCTTAAAAACGAAGTTATCCAAATACTCATATTTTTCAATATGTTGGCCGGAAATTATAATTTTATAATCATAACGAGTTGTCATAGTCAGTCCTTAGATGTGTGTTTATAATCAAGTTAAGTAAAGAAAAAAACCGCGTTTTCCCCCGCCTAACGGCGGGCGGGAAAATCGCGGTTTTTTATTTCTTTTACACTAAACAAATGATATAAATCAGCCATTGAATCTAAGTATTCCTCGGCTTGATTTTGCGAGATAGCCAAATTATGCTGATTGGCAAAATAGCTGATTAACTTATCTCTTAATTTTTGGCTGAATTTATAGTCCATAAATTCAGCGTATAAAAAAAGCCTTGCTCAATCTTGCGAGCAAAGCTCTTAAACTATGATGTCTTTAATTTTAGAGATAATCGGGGTTAATCTTGCACCAACCAGTTTTGCCTAAATGATATTTTATAAAATCTTTAACCTCGCCATTCGTGGACTTATCCACTTTGTCGTTTAGGCGATCGCAAGCGTGCCTAAACTTTTGCCAGTCTTTAGCTCCGTCATATTCTTTCATTTTGATATAATCCAGGGCAATATCTTTAAAATCTATTTCCTCGCTTATTTCTTTGCGGTCAAAAATAGCCTGTAAAATAAAATGGTCGGTTGAGAGGTCGCCTTTTCGGCTGATTTTAATTTTTTGGCCTCGGATGTCTAAAATGCTTTTCCCCTTGTCAAAATTAACGGCTGGCTTGGGTTTCAGATTTTCTAAAAAGGCTTGGGCGTCAATTTTATCAATGATGTATTTATTAATTAATTCCATTGACACATCTAAATATTGAGCTGAAGTTATGGGGATGGGCGGAACATTTTTAATGCCGTGGGCGGGCATAATAGAAAAAGATTCTTCCTCGGCTACTTTTATTAATTCTTTCGCCCGTTTATGGTCGCCTGCTTTTTGGCAGTCCTTAATATCACGCATGCCGTTGGTGACTAAAATTAAACAAACCAAATTAATCGGGAGCATAGACATAATGGCGACATCTTCTTTGTTCTCTATAGATTTTTGCCAATCAATAAATTCTTTATTAAAAATAGGCATTTCAGAAAAGTTTGACGGATTAAGAACATCTAAACTTAAATTATCCAGGGCTTTATTTTTTTCTGGGTTTTTTACGGTATCGGTCATTATTCCTATTTGCTTATTGGCGTAGGCGAAAAGCGGGGCTAAAAGTTTTTTTAGATATGGCTCGGATTTTAAGAAATTTATATAATTAAAGACTACTTCAAAGCTCTTAAAGTGGCCTGAATTTTTCTTAAACTGGCGGTTAAAGCTGATTAAATGGTCTCTTATTTTATCGGTTGTCATAGCTCTATATTGGCACTAATATTTGCGATAGTCAATTTTAATTAGTTTGACTTTTGGCTTGTTTTGGGGTATTTTTTAAATATAGTCAAAATAAAATAATTATTTCGTTAAAGTATGCCTTTGTTAGACTTACAACAAAAGTTCAATAGTAAATCAAGTATTGAAGAATTAATTAATGCTTTTGAATCAGGGGCAAATCAGGGATTAAATTCTACGGAAAATAATGTTTTTATGTATTATATAAACGGTCTATTGAATATAAAAATGACTGAAAAATTAATAAAAGACCAAAATATTTATAATGCTAAAATCTTAAAAACAAACAGATATTTGGTTTATGCGAACTGGACGCTTGTTGTAGTAAATATTATTTTGTTATTAATAACAAAATTTAATAATTAATTACAAAATTATGGGATTTTTTAGCAAATATAATGAAACCGAAAAAAATCTTTTGGAAACTTATTCTAAAATTTTTTCCAGCATAGGCTTGCCAAATGCGCAAAAAATGACTAAAGATATTTTAGATAAAGCGATTGAAGATTCTAAAAAAGCAGGCAGATATAGTTTAACAAATATGGGAGATACTCTATTGGAAAAAGAAGAATCAAGCGGACAAATTAACCCAAATTTTGAAGAAAAAAGAAAAGAGGGTGTCAGAGACGAGGATATAAGATGGTGGTTTAACTTAAATGATATTGAAAGAATGATGATGTTAAAAGCTGATGAATTTCACCAATCATCGCTATATCTAAGTCAAATAGAAGCTGGAAAAAATGAAGAAGAAGCACTCACTATAATTAGTAAATATCATCCTAGATATGGCAATTTTAAAGATAGAACTTTCGGCAAAGAGGATGACAGACCGTTGCCGTATGAGCTAAAAGATAGAATTAATATTTATATTCAAAAACGGGCAGATGAAAATTCAGAAAAATATAAAAATGAAATTGAAAAATCGTCTACTTTTAATGCGTTAATTAGAGCCGAGATGAGGGCGGGTAAAATATAAATAAATTTTAAATGAAAAATATGAAAGATTTTAAAGACTTTAAAAATTTATTAAAAACGGTATTTTGGCTTGCCTGCGCTTTTGGCATTTATAAATTATCTTCTCTGATTTTCCAATTATCGTCAAAGGAGAATTGGCGTTTTTGGCAGAGTATCTATTGGCTGATTATTTTTGTGGTAGGTTTAATATTTTTTTATTTAGATAAAAAATTGAGGACAAAAAAAGAGAAAAAGATTATTTCTGAAAAAACAATTAACATTGAGGACAAAAAAATAAATACTAAAACAATAAGTTATTTTAAAACTAAAGCGTGGTATGGGGTATTTAAAATGCTATATTTATTTTTTGCAATAATTAGTTATATTACTGCGAGTTATTATGTTTTGCTACTAATTAAGTATTTTTCAAATGGCGAAATAAATTTGTTCTTGTGCTTTTTACTTAGCCTTTTTATTTATTCTTGGGCTTTTGTGATAACACAAATACCTAAATGGGTTGTTTATTATATTGTCTTAGGCACGGCAAAGCCAAAGGATTAATAAAATTAATATCCTGATTTAAATAATCATTTTAAAAATATGGAAAATTATAAAAATTTTTTTAACGACAAAATAAAAAAACTAATTTATCCAGCCATATTTCTTCTATTTATTGCAGTGGGTTTTTATCAAAGTTTTATAAGAGATTCAAACGAAATAGGTTTTCTTGGGGCGGATAAAGACGGCAGGCAGGTGCTTATCCAAACTTTAGATGAACAATTAAAACCGTCAGTCAGGGTAAATTCCGATTTTTTTCAGCACTCTTTTTTATACAGACTACTTATTCAAGAGCCGATGAGAACGACAATTATTTTTGATTTAAAAAACTTGCAAAATGAAAATCAAAATTTTAATTTAGAAGGATTTTTAAACCAGCCTCATGACGATTTTATAAAAAACTTTCGTGATAAAATATTTATGCAAGAGAGATACTCTGTTTCGCCAGACGATTTAAAAAAACAATTAAATGAGAAAGGGGCAAAAACTATGGAAGATTTACTGGCTGGCTTCGGCTTTAAAAAAATTCAAATTATAGAAAATGGTCAAATTACTATAAGAGAAATACGGGGGACGAAAAATGTATATTGGGTCGGCTTTTAAATTATAAGAAATAATTAATTTAAAAAATATGAAAAAAGACAATAAAACAATCGGCATTACAATTCGTTTTTTTACTAATGACTTGCCCGATCATGTCGGAGGCAAAAATGATTCTACACCATTTTGGACTTGCGGTAATGTTCATTTAGAAGCTAATAAAACAAAAGGTATCAAGACCCAAGACGAAATGTTTAATTATTTTGATGATATACCACGTGCTATAAAAGTCGTATTAAGTAAAAGCAAATTAGTGGCAGTTGAAGATGTGGCGTATAGTATGCGAGCAGAGAGTAGACACTTCAAGAAAAAATTTAATAAAAAATAATATTAAAATTTTATGGGATTTTATCAAGCAAAAAATTATTTTATAAATGGAGACACTAACAACGGTTTGATTGAGTTAGCGAAAAGTTTGCAAGAAATGGAAGATAAGGTAGAAAATATTGAAAGACAAATTAGATATATTCATAATGGTCAATAATGATTTGTATAATTAAAATAAGAGTAAAGTTTTAACTTCAGCTTACGTTCTTTGCAAACAAAAAAACAGCCCTATACAATGAAATGGGCTGTCATGCTATATTTAAATTCACTTATTTACCAAATTTTTTTTCAAGCCAGACTGTTATTATAATTATTATAATAGTCCAAACGCCAAGCGCAATTTTCCCAGTCCAAGTTTTTAAAGAATTTATCCAATTATCGTTAAAGTGCTTTTCTATTAATTCCTTTAAAACTTTTCTAGAGTCAGGGTCAGAAGTAAGGCAGTCTTGAATCGAGGTTTTAATCAGTTCTCTAACACTTGTTTGTGTTTTAGCCGCCTTTACAAATATTTCTGCAAATTTATCAGGATGCTGAAGTATGTCGTGAGCGGTCTCAAGTTTTATTTGCGCATCTGCATTGAATTTTGCGTCCTCTGTTTTTGCCATAATTTTATTGCTTCTTGAGCAGACTATCGTTTGGAGACAGAGTGGCTTGGCTTCCGTCTGCCGATTGAATCGTAATTTTACCACCCTCAGCCTTAAGCATAATAGCTATTACAAATTTTAATAAACTTGCCTCATCTATAAAATTCCATTTTTCAATAACTTGCTCAATGGCAATTTTATCGCCATTATTAAAAACTAATATTAAGCCATCATTTTCCGGAACATCATTTTTTTTAGTGTATTTAGTGATTGGCATATAATTCTTATAATTTTATAATCATGTTGACTGCTTTTAGTATAACACACAAAGCATATGATAGACAATAACAATAAATTTGCATTAAGTCAATACATTTAATACAATGATTTATATCATTTTAAATATAACATAAGTTCTAACTTCGTCCCACACTCTCCGCCAAAATTTATGCTTCAATATTCTCCATATTTGGTTTTTTTGGGTTCGGCTGTTTATGCGGCCGGAACATATTCTTATATAAAAGATGTTATGCTCGGCAATGCCAAGCCGAATAAAATGAGCTGGCTGTTATGGGCAATAGCTCCTTTCATAGCAACCGCGGCGGCGATTTCTGACGGAGTCGGCTTGGCTGTTATGCCGGTTTTTATTTCCGGCTTTGGCGCGTTTGTCATTTTCATAGCTTCATTCGCGAATAAGAACGCTTATTGGAAATTGGAAAGGCTTGATTATTGGTGCGGATTTTTTTCCGTTTTGTCTTTGATTTTTTGGGGAATCACGAAAAAACCGGAAGTCGCGATTATATTCGCGATCGCCAGCGACGGATTCGCCGGCCTTCCGACATTGATAAAATCATTGAAGTATCCGAAAACGGAAAACGCGGGGCCGTTTATTACAGGCCTTTTTTGCTCGCTTATAAGCTTGGCGGCTGTAAAAAATTGGAATTTTTCAGAATTGGCTTTTGTTGTTTATTTGTTATTTTTGGACGGATCAATAACATTCGCGATTTATCGCGGGAGGATTTTGGGGAAAATGATATAATTATAGATAAATAGTTTGGTTGTTGTAAAGTTGCGTTTTGCGACAGTCCCTATAAATGCTTGACAAGTTGATTAGCTATGTATATCATACTATACATAGCTATAATATACTAAATTATGTCTAAAAATACGCAAAAATACCTAGAAGCACTTGGTATACATAACTTACGGCATGCACTTCTTGAATATAACCCATGGTGGAAAACAAAATTTTTTTCAATTTCGGGTGTTCCTGAATTCAAACGAGACGCCTTTACTCAAGCTATGCGTTACACAGAAGCTAATCACGAGTTAGCTCTGCTTATCAACGGCCCGCGCCGCGTGGGGAAAACAACAATTATCAATCAAATTATTCGCTGTCTCATTGAGGAGAAAAAAATCCTCGCTAATCGGATTTTGTTTTTTTCGCTTGACGATCCGATTATCCAGCAATTACCGCAAAAAGATCAAGGGACTTTATTTGAGGCGTTACTCGCGCAATGGGCGCAAGTAGCTGGTACCGCTTTGCGCGCTTCACCAAACACACTTTATTGTTTTCTTGACGAAGTTCAACGTCTGCCGCGTTGGGAGTTGTACATTAAGCGTTATGTTGATTTGCGATATCCTATTCGTTTTATTATATCCGGTTCGGCTTCTCATACTATTTTCAGAAAATCACTTGAGAGTTTGCTCGGCCGATTGGTTGATATTTCTCTGCCACCATTTACTTTTAGGGAGTTTGTCCGATTCCATTATCCGCAGCATAGTGATTTTTTGAGAAAATTGGCCGAAGATGTCTTGGATATAGGCGATGTTTCGTCGGTAGTTAAATTTAATAGACGCTTAAGCGAAAATATAAAACCAGGCGAGATTCGGCAGTGGAATCGCTATGCGGACGAATATGCTCAAAGGGGCGGTTTTCCTCAATTGTGGTCAATGGCAACCGCCGCCGAGCGTTCCGCGTTTATTGACCAGCAATTTGTTGAGCGTGTTACTCTTGAAGATTTGCGTCTTGTAAAAGAGATAAGGCGTCCAGAAATTTTTCACCAATTTCTACGCTATGCTTTCGCTCGAACCGGCCAAGAATATAATTTGGAAGAATTAGCTTCGTTAATTCACACTACGCGAGTTACGCTCACTGAAGCGCTACCGTTGCTTTTACAGACAGAGTTAATCCGTAAAGTTGAACGCTTTACCGGTAAACCGGTGCGATTGCGTTCAACTCATGCGAAATTATATGCGGCCGATCTGGTGTTGATGCAAGGAATAACAAAAATTATCACATCTCTTGAGGGAGAGGAACGCGGAAGAATCGCGGAGACGCTTGCTCATAATATTATCCGGTTGTTTCCTGGAATATCGGATATATCGTATTATCGGGAACCGAGCGGCAAGCAGGAGGTTGATTTTGTGGCACGAGTGGGCAGTATAATGATCCCAATTGAGGTTGCCTATCAAAATCAGATAGACAGTCAGCATCGCGGTTCAATTCGGGCGTTTTTGGAGGCGAACGGCAAGCAAAACGGTTTTGGCCTTCTCATTACGAAAGAGGATTGGAAAATTGAGCAACCGATTATTGAAATGCCGTTACCGCTTTTTTTGCTTGCGGCGTAGTTTTTTAGAAGCTTTTAAAAGCATGGTTTGAGAGAAAGCGAAAAAGCCGAAAGATTGATTTTGGTTAAAAAACCAAAACGGCGAGGAAGAAACAAATCATCGCGATCCGAAGGAGATTTTGGGGGAGTTTGACGGCTGTAAAAAATTGGAATTTTTCAGAATTGACTTTTATTGTTTATTTGTTATTTTTGGACGGATCTGTCTCATTCGCGATTTATCGCGGGAGGATTTTTGGAAAGTTTTTGCATTATTTTTTTTAATATGCAATAATATAATCGTCGCCCAATTTAATACACTCGCATACCGCAAAAGAATTGCTAAATCCCCCTTGTTATCAAAGAGGGGCGGCAGTTCCAATAAGGCTTTGCTGTTTAGCGAGTATATCTATTGGGCGACAACTGTCGTCCCTTTTTGATTTTGGGAAACTCTTGCTGTCATTCCCGCGAAAGCGGGAATCCAGAGGCGAGCCGTAAAAATTTTAAAGTTGAATAAAGTTTTTAAGCATCTTTAACTTTTTAAATACTAAAAATTAATCTCGGCAGACTTGCCGCGCAAAAATATGAGCCAAGACAATCAAAAACAATTTAAATCATTTGAAGATTTTACTAATCTTTATGAGTTGTCAAAGACTTTGAGGTTTGAGTTGAAGCCGGTGGGAAAGACGCAAAATTTAATTGAGGAACAAAGAGTTTTTCAGAAAGACGAAAAAGTATTGGATAATTATAAAATAATAAAAAAATATTTTGATAAATTGCATAAAAAATTTGTTCAAGAAGCTTTGAACAGCGCCAATTTGGATTTTGGAAATTATAAAAAAGCGTATTTCGTTTTTGCAAAAAAGGCCAAAGATGACCGAAAAAATGAACTGGCGGAATTAGAAAAACAAGAAGTTTATTTAAGAAAGCAAATAAAAAATTTATTTGATGATTGCGCTAAAAAATGGAAAAACGAATACAACAAAAAAGGCGTTGAGAATAAGAAAGATGATATAGGAATTTTATTTGAGAAAGAGGCTTTGGATATTTTGAAGTATGAATTTACAGTTGATAAAAATCCAGATGTAGAATTTCCAGAAGAAGATGGCAGAAAGAAAAATATTTTTGAGTTTTTTAAAGGCTTTACTACTTATTTTACAAATTTCCATAATAGCAGAAAAAATTTTTACAAAGATGACGGTACGGCTAGCGCTATTCCAACAAGAATTATTAATGATAATCTAAGAAAATTTATAGAAAATAGCGATGCATATAGCCACGCGTGTCATAAAATAGACTTTACCGAAGAAGAAAAAAATATTTTTAATCTTAATTTTTACAATCAGTGCTTTTTGCAGACGGGTATTGATAAATATAATAAAATTACAGGGGATATTAATTCAAAAATTAATAAATACAGGCAAGATGAAAAAGAAAAAATGCCGTTTTTAAAAATTTTGTATAAACAAATTTTGGAAGATGCGCAAAAACAAGAAACGGAGCAGGATGACTTTATAGAAATAGGGGGCAATGAAGATGTTTTTGCTATTTTAGAAAAATTTATAGATCATAACGAAAATAATAATAAAAAATTAAAGGAAATATTCAATGAGTTTGTTGGTTATTCTGATAAATATGATTTAAATAAAATTTATTTAGCAAACAGATTTGTTAATACGATTTCAAGCAAATGGTTTAAGGGTTGGGAATTATTCGGCGGTTTAATATTGGAAAAATTAAACGAGGGGAAACCAAAATCAAAACAAAAAAATAAATTACCTGATTTTATCCCTTTTTTTCAAATCAAAAAAATTCTAGAATCAACAAATATAGAAAAAGAGGATTTATTTAGAGAAGATGTGCTAAAAAGCAATTATAAAGATAAAAATGCCTATGAAATATTTATAATAATCTGGAAAAAAGAATTTGATAAAAATATTGATGAGTATGGGGAAAATTTAAAGGAAGCGAGGGCGATGATGGTGGAAGATAAAATATATACTAATAAGAAAGAAAAAATAAACGGCGAGGAAATAGAGATTCAAAAAGAAAAAATAAAAAATTATTCAGATAGCGCTTTAGCAATATATCAAATAATGAAATATTTTGCCCTAGAAAAGGGTAAAAAGAATTTAGAAAATGATTATGAAATTGATGCTGAATTTTACAATAAGTATAATAACGCAATTAACGAAGCAAAGACTTGGCTGTATTATAATGAATTTAGAAATTTTTTGACCAAAAAGCCGTTTAATGAAGATAAAATTAAATTAAATTTTGAGAACGGAACTTTATTAGATGGTTGGGATAAAAATAAGGAAAAAGATAATTATGGCGTGATATTAAAAAAAGATGATTGGTATTATTTGGGATTGATGTTAAAGAAGTCAAATAAAATATTTGACGATAAGTATAAAAAAGAAATGATTGAGGATTTAGATGGAGGGTATTATGAAAAAATGGTGTATAAATTTTTACCTGATCCTAAAAAAATGCTTCCTAAGGTTTGTTTTTCAAAAAAAGGAAAAGATTTTTTTAAACCTTCCGAGGAATTAATCAGAATTAAAGAGCGAGAGGAATTTAAAATAAATACAGAATATTTTGATATTAATAGTTTGCATAAAATCATAGATTATTATAAAGAATGTTTGAAAAAATATGAAGATTGGCAATGCTTTGATTTCATCAATATAAAAGATACAAGTGGATACAAGAAAAATATAGGAGAGTTTTATAAAGACATTGAAAAGAATTCATGGAAAGTTTGGTTTGAAAAAGTTTCAGAAAAATATGTTAATGGAAAAGTTGACAATGGTGAACTGTATTTATTCCAGATTTATAATAAAGATTTTTCAAAAGAAAGCTCTGGAAATAAAAATCTCCACACAATTTATTTTGAAAATATTTTTAAAGAAGAAAATATTAAAAAGCCGATTATAAAATTAAATGG
>JAZDFM010000043.1:0-12820 GCA_043807825.1 bacterium
GCGCGCAATTCTGTTGACGGCGGAAAAATTATTTATCTTTTAGATTGCGGGCATATTGCGGCGTTAAAATTTCCGCAGTTTTGGTTTGAAAGTACACCGCAAGGAAAATTTATGCTCAATATCGCTTTTGGGCAAAGCAAATATTATATTGACTCGCTCTCTGAAAATGTTAAAAGGGGTATGCGCCAAAAAGTCAGGCGCGGGGAATATCCCGGCCTGGCGCCGCTCGGCTATTTTAACGACCCGGGAACAAAAAATGTGGCTGTTGATAAAAAGAAAGCGGAAATTTTACGCCAAACTTTTGAGCTATACGCGCAAGGCAATTCACGACTGGAAGATGTTTCTAACTTTTTGGCGCAACAAGGTATTACCTCTCGCAATGGCAAACACTTAAAACGAGACAGAATTTCTTTTATCCTTTCCAATCCGTTTTATGTCGGGTTTTTCAGGTATAGCAAGGAAT
This sequence comes from bacterium, assembly GCA_043807825.1. Lineage (GTDB taxonomy): Bacteria > Patescibacteriota > Patescibacteriia > Patescibacteriales > GWC2-42-12 > JACPHD01. The sequence goes on from JAZDFM010000043.1 coordinate 464, forward strand.
TGCACGAAGGGAAACACCAGCCAGTCATCTCAAAGAAAATTTTTGATATCGTGCAAAATATTTTGAAGCAAAAAGGACGGCCGCACCACAAAACTAAAAACGAACCGCAAGCATTTTGCGGAGTGTTAAGATGTGGCACCTGCGGCATGGGCATAACTGGCGAATACAAAGTGAAGCATCAGAAAAATGGCAATACCCACGATTATATTTATTACCACTGTACTAAAAAGAATAAAGCGATTAAATGCGGCGAGCCCTGTATTCGCCAGGAGAGCTTAGACGAGCAAATATCCTTTTTACTTCAAAAATTTTCTTTGAGTGAGGATTGGGCCGCACAATTAACCGTTATGCTGGATAAGGACAAAAATGAAAACGCCCAATCCTCGGCCGCTTTTGTTCAGAAAACTAAAAACATCATAGAAGCTATTAAAACTAAACTTCAGCGACTTTTAGACAGTTATTTAGAGCAGGACATTGAGCGAGAAGTATATCTGGGAAATAAAGCAAAATTTATGAGCGAAAAAAAGTCGCTGGAAGAAAAAATAATCCACCTTGAACAAAAGCGGACTGGCTGGATCGAACCGATGAGAAAATGGATAAAAGAGGCAGAGAACCTGCCTAAAATCGCGCGGGAGAGCAACCTTTTGCCTAAAAAGGTTGCTGCCAAAGAAATCTTTGGCTCGAACCTGCGCCTGTCGGCGAGAAAAGTGGTTTTGAGGGAATTAAAAAATAGCTCAAATTGGGCGCAAACGCATTGGGCGGCCATTCAGGCCGCCCGAGAAAAAATCGGAAAAATTTCTGAAAGTTTGATTTTGGTACCGCTACGGGGAATCGAACCCCGATTTCCAGGATGAGAACCTGGCGTCCTAACCATTAGACGATAGCGGCAGATTAACCTAATACGCTTCCGATAAAATCTTTATGTCCTCTCAGAAATTCATCGCTGGATAAAGCGTTTTTTCCTTCAAGCTGAAGGTTTTGTACAATCAAAGCGTTTTGGCCGCATTGGACAGCCAAGCCGCTGTTATATTTGAAAGTTTTTCCAGGCTTGTAAGAATTTATTTCTATGGCTTTTTTTTGAGCGGAAATTATTTTAACTTGCTTGCCGTTCCTCCATGTCCATGCCATTGGCCACGGATTCATGGCTCTGATGAATCTTTCAAGCTCATCCGCTGGTTTTGTCCAGTTTATCAAACCGTCGCTTTTAGTCAATTCTTTGGCATAGCTTGATAGCGAATTATCTTGCGGTTTCGGGTCAATTTTGCCGTTTAAATATTTTTTAATTGTTTCAACGGTAAAATCAGCGCTCGCGCCTGATAATTTGCCATACAATGTTTCGGTCGTGTCTTCATCGCTTATATCAATCGCGATTTGCGACAGAATCGGACCAGTGTCCAATTTTTTATCCATTTTAATGATTGTAAGGCCGGTTTGCTTGTCGCGGTTCAGTATGGCGGCTTGAATTATGGCCGAACCGCGGTATTTCGGCAAAAGCGAAGCGTGCAAATTAACGCATCCGTATGGCGGCAAATTTAAAATCGCCTCGGGAATAATTTGCACGTAAGCCACTACCATAATTATGTCCGGTTTTAACATGGCTATTTTTTCCCTTATGTCCATGATATGTTCAGGTTGCAAGACCGTGATTTTATTTTTTTCCGCCGCGATTTTTATTGGCGAGGAAATGATAAGCTGTTTTCTGCCGGCAGGCTTGTCCGGCTGGGTGACGGCTAAAACAATTTCAAAATCGCGGTCTTTCGCCAAAGCGTTAAAAGCCGGCAATCCGAATGCCGCTGTTCCGATGAATATGATCTTAATTTTGTTCATAATTTTCTTCAATTTCAACGGCTTTATCAATGAATAAAATTCCGTCAAGATGATCTATCTCATGCTGTAAAACGCGCGCCATCATGCCATTGGCAGTAAGTTTGATTTTTTTTCCGTCAAGATTATGGTAAATCAAGCTTATTTTTTTATGCCTTTTCACTTTTCCAAAAACCCCTGGGATTGACAGGCATCCTTCTTGCCCAAGTTCGCGCGCCCATGATTTTTTCGTGATTTTCGGGTTGATCATGCAAAAAATTCCGTCTTTTGAGTTGATTACGGCCAATCTGATGTTTTTTCCTATTTGCGGCGCGGCCAAGCCAACGCCGTCTGTTTTCAGCATTGTTTTTGCCATGGACGAAAAAAGGCTTTTTAATTCGCTTTTTTTCGTTTTTTCAAAATCTATTTCAGAGGATTTTTTTCTTAATATAGGATTCGGCCGAGTTATTATTTTTAATATAGGCATATTGAAAATTTAACAGATATATGAAATTTTATCAATATCCTGCTATACTTAAAGCATGCAAACAAACAAAGGCTTGGAAAAAATAGGGGATTTGTTTAATGGTAAAAAACAGACAAAAAAGCCGCCGGCTTTCATTTGGCAGGATTTGGCTTTGAGAATAATAAATGAATTGAATATTCCGAATTTCAAGCGAAGCTCTGTTTTTAAAATATGCAAAGAAAAGCCGAAATCGTTTATTGAAATGTGCATGAATGACACCAAAGAGCTTTGCAAAGAAGGGGATAAATGGAAGTATTTTTTTAAAGTGGCGGCCGGCGGAGGAGAAAAAAAATTTTATAATTCAAAATTCATAGTCAAATATCCGACTCCGAAAGGCGATTCGTAAGACAGAAGGCGAGGGTTGTATTTCATTCCGTCCAAAATGCCCAACAAGATGACAATTGATTTCAGTCCGCATTCTCCGGCTTCGGCGATCAACTCGGGCTTGAATTTGATTATTTCTTCGGTTCGTTTTTTAAGCACGCAATCAATCAATTTTTTATCAAATTTTTCTCCTTTGGGGCTGTACCCGGCCGGAGCGTTTTTGCTTAATTTATGCGATAAATCCCCAGAAGCTATTATGGCGACGCGAGTGTTTGAGTTTAATAATTTATTTTTTATTATTCGGCCGAAATTATAATGCGCGCCCAAATCCAATCCTGAATAATAAATCGGGATTATTTTTATTTTCGGCAAATGGCGAGTTAAAAGATAGAGCGGTATGGCGGATCCGTGATCAAGATTTTCTTGGCTGATGAATTGCATCGGAATTTCAGTTTCGGACTTTTCTTTTATTTTGTGTGCCAGAGCTATGTCGCCGTCCAAATTGAATTTAGTGGCGAGATCTCCGAATTCTTCAAAATCGCCATTAAATTCATGGCTTAAATTTATAGTAAAAGCTTTTTCTTGCGAATTTCCGTGAGGAGAAATAAGAATAATGGTTTCAGCTTGCGAAGCGTACAAAGCATGCTCCAATTTCAAATAAGAGCCGGAAGTGGCTTTCAGCTGATTGATATTTTCTTTGCCGATCGTCGGTATGAGTATGGGCGGATGCGGAACTATGGCGGAAAAAACTATGGGCATAAAATTTAATTGCCAATGGCGCCCTCTGTTATGGGTGCGCCGGCATCGTATAAATATAATACTTTTGAAGGCGTGGTGATTATATTTTCGGTTTTATAGCCAAGGCTGTTGAATACTTTGTCCGACGCTATAAGAAGTTTTTTTCCTCCGGATATCACATAAGTGTAAGGAGAATCTTTTGTTTTGAGCAATTCGCCGTCGCCGAACAAGTACGGTTTCGCGGTCGCATATTTTTCAAGCTCTTCCGGCGTTGCTTTTATGATTTTTTTATTTTTAAATTTTGTCTGCAAAAATATTTTATCAACCAAAGGATATTTAACGCCTTCAATCACATAATAAACGCCGCCGGTTTTTTTATTTTGAAGCAAGGCGCCGGTCGGATAAGTTGATGTGGCGGTTATATTTTCTCCATCAGCGTAATAATTTATGTCTTCCCAGCTGGCGTTAATAACTTCTGACGGATTAAAGCCCATTTTTTGGAAAGCTTGCATTGAAGCGAAGCCGCGTTTTTTATCGTCAACAAGCAGGAAAATAGTTCCACGCGGAGATCTGATTAAGGAATATTGCGGAAATTTGATCGGCGACCCTTTTTCGTATTTATCAAGATCGGATTTGTTTATTTTTATTATTTTGTTTGCGTCAAAACGCGTTGCCAAAGCCGCCATTGATAAAAACGGGCGTTTCATGCCATTCTGCAGAAGCCACACCCCGGGTTCGCCGTCAGCCTGCAGAAGAGAGCCGTCAGGATATATTTTAGCGAACCATCTTTGCCATATTTTGTAAAAATTAAAATTGCCGTTGTAGACATGCGGAGTGTAATTATACAGAGCGGCCGTCGCTTGATTGGCCGGAATTACGGTGATCGGCTCTTTTGAAATTGTGCCGTAAGGATTGGTAAAAGTGTATGCGTTGCCGGCTTTGTAAGTGTAATATTGCGGATTGTCAATGTAATCCCTGAATTGCAGGGAGGCTGAATTTACTTGTTTTCCGAATCCTTGCCATCGCGCGTTGCATCCTCCGGAATCGGGACATCCGTATCCCGCGGCCCAATCAAGATTGCTTTGGCTTGGAGAAGATTCTTCAATTAAACTCTGTTCTTTTTGCAAAAGAACCAAAAGAAATTTAGGATTGATCGTGATTTTTTTGCATTTTAATATTTTTTCTTCTTCGGTCGGATTGTCGCTTAAAATAGTTCCATCACAGTCGTAATTTTTTGCCGCCGCGTTATAAATTATCTCGGAAGCTTTTCTGACGGCGCCGAAAGCGTCAGGACATGAGTATCCGGCCAAATAACTGCCTTTATGCTCTAAAAATTCTTGAATATCGTTCAAGTTCATGGAAGAATAATCAAGAATTTCCAAATCGCTGATAATATTATTAGGATCAAAACCTTGCGCTTCAGCTGTTTTTCGCGAGCATAAAATTGAAATAAATATAAATATGCCCAAAAAATATTTTGTTTTTTTCATTTATTTTACGGTCATTAGTATTTTATTTTTTAATCCGATGTCAATTTCAACTTTATTGCCTTGTTTTATTTTGCCTTCAATGATTTCAAGCGCCAGCTCATCCAAGATTATATTTTGAATGACGCGCTTCAGCGGCCTGGCGCCGTAAGTCGTGTCATAGCCTTTTTCAGCCAGCATTTTTTTGACTTTAATTCCGATTTTAATGTTTATTTCTTTATTTTTCAGCCTTTTTTCAACTTTGGCCAATTCAAGATCAACAATCTTGGACAAAACTTCTTTGCTTAAGCTTTTGAAGATCACTATTTCATCAATTCTGTTTAAGAATTCAAGCTTGAAATGTTCTTTCAAAATGTTGTCTATTTTTTCCTTCATTTCATTGTCCCTCAAATCAGCGGCTTTTTTTATGTCAGTTGTGTCGGTGAAGCCTATGGAATATTCTTTAATTACTTCATTGCCCAAATTTGAAGTCATTATGACGATTGAATTTTTAAAGTTTATTATTCTGCCTTTTGAATCCGTAAGCCGTCCATCATCCAAAATTTGCAGAAGAATGTTAAATACTTCCGGATGGGCTTTTTCAATTTCATCAAACAAAACCACGCTGTAAGGACGGCGCCTTATTTTATCCGTTAATTGTCCTCCTTCGTCATGGCCGACATATCCCGGAGGCGAACCGATTATTTTCGCCACCGAATGTTTTTCCATGAATTCGCTCATGTCAAGCCTTATCAAAGCGTTTTCATCGTTAAACATGAATTCGGCCAAAGCTTTGGCTAATTCGGTTTTTCCCACTCCTGTCGGCCCAACGAACATAAAAGAGCCTATGGGTTTTTTTTCTTCGCTGATCCCGGCTCTTGACCGCCTAATCGCGTTGGCGACTGATTTGATAGCTTGATTTTGTCCGATAACTCTTCCGTTCAAGACATTCTCCGCTTCCGCCAACTTTTTTATTTCCGACTCAAGCATTTTTGAAACCGGAATCCCTGTCCAGCGGGACACGACTTTGGCTATGTCTTCTTCGTCAACTTCTTCTTTCAAAATTCTTTGGCCGGCGCTTTGAATTTTTGTCAATTCGGATTCTTGTTTTTTCACTTCTTTTTCAAGATCGGGGATTTTTGAATATAATATTTCCGCCACTTTCGCCAAATCATCGCCTCGGCGCTCAATAATTTCGGCTTGGATTTTAAATTCGTCAATCTGTTTTTTAGATTGCCTGATTTTGGCGATAATATTTTTTTCATTATTCCAATGCAATTCAAGCTGGTTGGCTTTTTCTTTAAGCTGGGCCAATTTTTTATTTATGTCTTTTAACTTGGAAGATTGCTTGTTTTCTTTGGTTAATCCGGCTTTTTCAATTTCAAGTCGCTTAATGTCGCGTTTTAATCCGTCAAGCTCTTCCGGTGAAGAATCTATTTCCATCCTTAAAGCCGAAGTCGCTTCATCAACCAAATCAACGGCTTTGTCCGGCAGGAATCTGTCGGTAATATAACGCGAAGACAGCTTGGCCGCGGCTATCAAAGCGTCGTCGGTAATGCGGACGCCATGATGCACTTCGTATTTTTCTTTTATGCCGCGCAAAATGGCGATAGTGTCTTCAATTGAAGGCTCGGAAACATAAATCGGCTGGAAGCGCCTTTCAAGCGCCGCGTCTTTTTCAATATATTTTTGGTATTCGCGGGTTGTCGTGGCGCCCACGGCTTTCAATTCCCCGCGCGCCAAAGCCGGTTTAAGCATATTTGACGCGTCAATTGATCCTTCCGAAGCTCCGGCTCCGACCAAAGTGTGCAATTCATCTATGAATAATATTATATTTCCTCCTTGGGATTTTATTTCTTTCAGCACGGCTTTAAGCCTGTCTTCAAATTCTCCTCTGAATTTTGAGCCGGCCACCAACGCGCCAAGGTCAAGGCTGATAAGCTCTTTTTCTTTCAAAGTTTCGGGAACATCGCCTGAAACAATCCTTTGCGCCAATCCTTCAATGATCGCTGTTTTGCCTGTGCCGGCTTCACCGATTAGTACGGGATTGTTTTTAGTGCGCCTGGAAAGAACCTGCATAATGCGCCTTATTTCTTCGTCGCGCCCGATTACCGGATCAAGTTTTTCGTTTCTCGCGAGCTCGGTTAAATTTATGGCGTATTTTTCCAAAACTCTGAATTTTGATTCCGGTTCCGGATCTGTTATGGTCTGGGATCCTCTGAATTTGGCGAGTATTTTTAAAACTTCCATGTATTCAACGCCCGTGCCGATCAATATCTCTTGGGCTTTTGATGTTACGCTTATTATGGATAAAAATAAATGTTCGGTTGAAATATATTCGTCTCCTATTTTGTCAGCTTCTTTTTTGGCGCGCTCCAAAACCATAGCCACTTCCGCGGTGCCTTGTATGGTTCCGACATTTGAGGAAATGGAAATTTTAGGCAGTTTTTCCATTGTTTCTTTGGTTTGTTTTTCAATTTGGCTGAAATTGATTCCCAATTTTTCCAGTATGGGCTTAATTAAACTTTCGCTTTGCGCCAGCAGGGAAGCCAGCAAGTGCAGAGCTTCAATCTGCTGTTGGCCGTTGTCTTGCGCGATAATTTGCGCGTTAATGATGGCTTCTTGGGATTTGTGGGTAAATTTATCAAACATTGTTTTAATTTAATATAATTTATTGTTTATGTCAACGATTTTAATTATAGCATATTTCGCGGATTGCTAAAATATTTTTTTTTAATTATAATTAAATTATGAGTTCTATAAGCATAATGGGAGTAAATATCAATACTTTTACAAAAAAGCAAGTATTGGCTAAAATCAGCGATTTTTTGAAAGGTCAACGGCAGTATTTCATGGTTACTCCAAATCCGGAAATTATTCTGGAGGCGGTTTGGCGCGATAATGATTTTTTTAACATTTTAAACAAAGCCGATTTGTCTTTGCCTGACGGAGTGGGATTGAAAATCGCGGCTTGGTTTTTGGGTGAAAATTTGCCGAAAATCGCCGGAGCCGATTTGCTGAAAGATGTTTTGGATATGGCCGAGAAGCAAAATAGGCGAGTGGCTGTTTTTAATTGGCAGGATGGGTTGTCCAGCTCTTCGGATATATCGCTGTCATTAGCCGATAAATATCCGAATTTGCGCCTGCTGGCGCTTGATATCGGCAGGCAGGCGATTATTCAGGAAGATAAGCTGGCGCGCGCCACGGAATTCAAGCCGGAAATAATTTTTTCAACTTTTGGCGCGCCTTATCAGGAAAAATTTATTTTTAATAATTTGCCCAATTTTCCATCGGCGAAATTGGGCGTGGGGGTAGGCGGCGGTTTTGATTTTTTGACCGGCAAATCGGCGCGCGCGCCGAAAATCATGAGAGTGTTCGGCATGGAATGGCTGTGGCGGCTTTATAAACAGCCGTCAAGATGGCGAAGAATTTATAATGCCGTTATTGTTTTTCCCATTGAATTTTTAATTTGGCGCTTTAAAATAAAAAGTTAATAAAATTTTATGCTTAAAAATATCAGAGTCCGTTTCGCTCCGTCGCCGACAGGTTTTTTGCATATAGGCAGTTTAAGTACTGTTTTATTTAATTATTTGATTGCCAAAACTTTGAATGGAAAATTGATCCTGCGGATTGAAGATACCGATAAGAAAAGGGAAATTGAAGGAGCGGTGGAAAATTTGATAAATATTTTGGATTGGGTCGGCATAAAATTTGACGAAGGCCCGCATGTCGGAGGCGATTACGGCCCTTATACTCAATCGCAAAGAATGGAGATTTACAAAAAGCACAGTGAAATTTTATTGGAAAAAGGCGCAGCTTACCGCTGTTTTTGCTCTGAAGAGCGGTTGAAAAATATGCGCGAGTCGCGAATAGCCGGAAAATTGCCTCCGCGCTATGACAGAGCTTGCCGAGATTTGCACGAGGATGAAATAAAGAAAAAAATATCCGATGGCCGGCCTTTTGTTATCAGGCAAAAAATTCCGCTTGAAGGAGAAACCGCCGCGCATGATGAGCTTCGCGGAGATATTAAATTTAAAAATTCCGATTTGGAAGATCAAGTCTTGATAAAATCGGACGGCATGCCGACTTACCAGTTCGCCAATGTGGTTGACGACCATTTAATGGAAATCAGCCATGTTTTAAGAGGGGATGAATGGATTCCCAGCTTTCCCAAAAATATTTTATTATATAAAGCTTTTGGTTGGCAAGCGCCTGAATTTATCCATCTTACGCTCACTTTAAACAAAGATGGCGGAAAATTAAGCAAGCGGCAAGGAGATGTCTCGGTTGAGGATTATAAAAGCAAAGGCTATTTGCCCGAAGCTTTATTGAATTTTTGCGTTTTGCAAGGCTGGCATCCGAAAGGCGAAGAAGATGAAATATTGACCCTTGAACAGATGATAAATTTTTTTAATTATAAAGATATGGGAACGAGCCCGGCGATTTTTGATATAGAAAAATTGGATTATTTAAACGGCTATTATATCAGGCGGATACCTTTGGAAAAATTAACCGAATTATGCTTGCCGTATTTGGGCGAGGAAAAAGAAAAATTCAGCTTTGATTATATTAAAAAAGTTATCGCGACAGAACATGAAAGGCTGAAAAAATTATCCGAGATAGGGGAGTTGACAAAGTTTTTTTTCAAAGATGAGCTGGATTATGACGCAAAATTGCTTATTTGGAAAAAATTGGACATGAAAAAAATAAAAGAGAATTTGCTTGCAGTTTATGAGATTTTGGAAAAAATTTCAGATGAAGATTGGTTGAAAGAAAATATTGAAAAAAATATTATAGATTATTTAAAAGAAAAAGAATTGAAAACAGGGGATTATCTTTGGCCGATGCGGGTCGCGCTCACTGGCCTTCAAGCAAGTCCGGGCCCGTTTGAAACGGCCGAAGTATTGGGGAAAAAAGAAAGTTTAAAAAGAATCAGCCAAGCTGTAAAAAAAATACAATCATGAAAAAAAATATTAAATTATTGATATTCGCGTTATTTTTAGGCCTGTTTTTACATATGGCCGGTTTGGCTTATTCTCAAGTTGAAGCCGAGCAAAATGAAGAGGTGCGGCAGATCAATAAAGAGATACAAGACAAGAAAGATAAAATTAAAAAAATACAGGATCGGCAGTCTGTTTATGAAAATTTAATAAATAAAAAACAAAGTGAAAAAGCAAGCTTGAATAATCAATTGGCAATTTTGGAAAATCGCATGGCAAAAGCCGCGCTTGACATTGAGAACGCGAAAAATGAAATTGACAGGACGAGTTTGGAAATAGATAAAGTTAATATTGAAATTAAAGGCAAAGATCAGCAGATTTTAAGCCAAAAAGAGCATATTTCTTCCGTTTTAAGGCTGATGCAGAAGCAGGACGATAAATCGGTTTTAGAAGTATTATTGCTTAACGAAGCTTTAAATGAATTCATAAGCCAAATTAAATATTTGGAAGATATAAACAAAGAAATAGGGAAAAGCATTGAAAATTTAAAACAGTATAAACAAGATTTGGAAGATAAAAATAAAGATTTGAATGAAAAGAACAGGGAAATGCTGGAATTGAAAGCAAGCCTTGAAAATAAAAAAGTGACTTTGGCGTCCGAACAGCAGAATAAAAGCTATATTTTGGAGCAAACTAAATCTTCGGAAAAAGAGTATCAACGGCTTTTGCAATTGTCCAAGCAGGAACAACAGCAGGCAGAGTCTGACATAGTAAATTTGGAAAAAACGGCTAGAGCCAAGTTATCAAAAATTTCAGGCAAAGCCTTGGAATTCAATGATGCGGGTTTTATTTGGCCGGTGGCGAAAAACGCGATTATGGCGTCTTTCCATGATCCGGATTATCCTTTTAAATATATTTTTGAGCATCCGGGAGTTGATATAAGAGCGGGGCAGGGAAGCGCTCTTAGAGCGGCGGCTTCAGGCTATGTGGCGATAGCCAAGAACGCGGGCAAAGGCTATAGCTATATTATGATAATTCATGGAAATGGATTGGCGACTGTCTACGGGCATGTTTCAAAAATATTTGTGCAACCCGACGAATATGTCGTTCAGGGGCAGGCGATAGGCCTTTCGGGAGGCACTCCCGGCACCAATGGCGCTGGAGCGTTAACCACTGGTCCTCATTTGCATTTTGAAGTTCGTTTAAACGGTGTGCCGGTTGATCCCACGGAATATTTGCCGTAAGCAAAAAAATAAGTAAGAGGGAATATGATGAGGTAATTGTTTTCTAAATATAATAGCGTCGCACAATATAACTTATGCGACGCTTGATACGCTATTTTATTGTATTGTCATTCCAAAGATGTTTATTTGCTGGCTGAATAATAGTATAAGTTTCAGCAGAAGCAAAAATGAAGCTATAACCACTACGCAAAATACTATAATTCCCAAAACGAATAATATTTTAAAAATTTTTTCCATAAAATTTATATTTAAGGATATGGCCGATTAAAATTTAAATGTATTCAAGGTATATTCACAGCTCGCTGTCTTTTAAATTTTAGTGTTTTTTTGCCGCGAAGCTATTGTGTCGCAAAATATTATCACTTTATATAAACATTATTGGCGTATCTTAAATCAATATATTCTTTGGCTGATTTGATGTTATCGCTTAATTTATTTTTTATTATCAAATCAAGTTTCGCCGTTTGTTCCGGCATCGGAGATTTTATGTTAAAATATATTTTCGGTCCGGATAAAACCGCCATTTTAACCGTGTTTGAATCTTGGCCAACGATAAATCTTTCAATTTCAAAATTACGCTTGTTTTCTTTAAATTCGTTGAATAAGTTTAAAATATAATCCACGGTCTCTTTGTCTATGTTAGCCTTCCTGCCATCTATCTTAACATCTGTCATATTTTCTATCAATGGGAATATTTTGCCGTTGATATTCAAGGGGTCTGTTTGGCTTATGATATTGCCATCGCCATCTATGTAATAATATTCGTCATCTTCGCGCCAAACAGCCGATTGTTTTTTTTCGCTAAGGTTTATTTTCAGGATATGAAAAAATTTTCTTTTTATCGCCAAATTATCCAAATAATATTTTTCGTTTAATTGCTTTGCCAATTCGCTTTTATTGTAAAGAAGCAGATTATTTTTTCCGATAAGGCGATGCTCGGCGACATTTTTCGCGATTAACTCCACCTCTCCGGATAAGTTGCCTCCAATGCCGCTTATTTCAATTGTTTGAATTTTAAAAAGGGCGGAAAAAAATAACAGCCAAATAATTATCGCCATGGCGATAACGGAGGCAAAAATCGCGAGCTTGGTTTTATTGCTCATCCGTCCCCTGCCCGCGGACGGAGATTTTTTACTTTGAAAAAAAGGGTTTTTATAATTTTTGGCCGAATAGATATATTTTTTTTTATTATATCCGAGCCTGTTTATTTTTTTAATTCCATTCCCCCTTAGCATAGTTTATTTGATTTTCCGCCGGCTGGCGGATATTATTTTTAATTTCCCTGGCATGTATTTGCGCAAAACTTTGGGAATTTC
>JAZDFM010000044.1:0-13445 GCA_043807825.1 bacterium
TTAAAAAACAAAGCCGCCGTTTAGCTAAATCCAGGCAAATGAAAAACAAAGAACAGATTGAAAAACTTATGCAATTTATTGATAAAAAATTGTCAAAATCTAATTCTTAAAAGTGTTAATTATGTTCGTGGACTTGAACAATGACGCGCCTTATTAAAAATATTGTATTTCTTCCTCAAGATTTATTTTGTATTTATTTTTTATTTTATTTTTTATCAAATTTATAAGTTTAATAACATCCGCGGCTTTGGCTTTTCCGGTATTAACTATGAAATTCGCGTGTTTTTCGCTCACTTTGGCTCCTCCGATCGCTTTGCCTTTCATGCCAAGCTGGTCTATCAAATACCCGACTCCTATCTTGCCGCCTTTAACCAATCCTTTGGCCGCTAAATCTTCGGCCAAAGCCTTATTTTGCCGGACGGCGTCTTTATATTCCAAATTTTTAAAAACGCATCCGGCGCTGGGCTCTTTAGGCAAGCGCTGAAAGCGGTAATCAAAATTTTTTTCGCTTAAAGACTTTATTTCCGCGATTTTTCCTTTCGCCAATTTTAATTTCACTTCCGCAATCAGCAGATTTTTTCTTTTTTTGAAAACAGAATCGCGATAGCCGAAACCGCAAGCTTTATTGTTTAATTTTATCAGCTTATTTTCAGCCAAATTATAAGCTTCAACTTCTTCAACCGCATCCGACATGCATAGTCCGTAAGCGCCTGAATTTCCCCTTACGGCTCCGCCGACTGTTCCCGGAATGCCGAACGACCATTCAAGGCCGGCAAGCCCGGCCGCGGCTGAAACATTTGAAAGCTTGGACAAACTCATTCCCGCCCAGCATGTTATGAAATTTTTTTTAATTGAACAATCTTCTCCGGAAATTTTTAAAACCAACCCTTTTATTTTCCGCCTCGCGATCAAAACATTGCTTCCTCCGCCTAAAATTGATATCGGCAACTTTCTTTTTTCGGCCCAGCCGGCGGCATCAAGCAATCCGCGCTTGTTTTTAACTATCATAAAAAATTCAGCTTTGCCGCCTATGCGGAAAGTCGTAAATTTAACCAAATCAAAATTTTTTTTAATTGATTTTTCCGCCAGCATAAATTAAGGCAATAAAACCGACACTATTGACAACGCGTCCAAATCAACGAGCGGTTCAACCGACGCTGATTGCCAAACTTCATTATTTTCTTTTATGACTTTGGCAATCCTGCCGATTGCCAATCCTCGCGGTATATTTTTTTCCAATCCCGAAGTGGCCACTATATCGCCTTGTTTGATATTTTCAGTTTGAGGTATAAAATCCATTTTAATCGTCAAGCCAAGGTCTCCGGACGCTACCCCCGAAGTTTTATTCTCCCCTAAAATTGACGCGGCGAATTTAATATTCTTGCTCGTTGCAAAATGAATTTCGGAAATATGCTCTTTAACATCCGTTATTTTACCGACAACAACACCCTGAATTGAACTGCCGATAACCGTTGAATTCACAACAGCCAATCCGGCGAACAAGCCGTCAGCCGAACCTTTGTCAATCACGGCTGATTGGCCGGCTTCTCCGTCATTTCCCATAAACCCGCCGCGAGAAATAATATTTGACATTAAATATTTTCGGTTCCCTTCATCCAAAAAATTCAAGCTTTTTCTCAATTCCGCGTTTTCTTCTTTTAAAAACCGCAATTTTACATTTTCAGCTATCAATTGATTTATCTTTTCTTCGGCTTGCCTAAGCTCGCCGGACAAATCCATCTTTGACGATTGGTCCGTATAAGTTTTGTTTATTCCCGAACTTAAAGAATAAAAAAAACTTAGCGCCGGATTTAATTTTTTAATTAAAAAATTCTCAACCGCATCCAGAAAACCGGCGTAATGCGAAAAAATAATCAGCATAACCGCCGCAACGATAACAACATATTTTTTCACATTCAATTTAAGCATACCGTTTGATAAGACTGTCTCTTAATATTCTTCCGTGGCCGGCGACAGCACTTTTTCAAGCAAAGCCGGATCGGCCAGCAATATTCCGGTTCCTCTCACAACGCAGGTGAGCGGATCTTCAGCCACTCTCACCGGAATCCTGGTGGCTTGCGCGATTTCTTTGTCCAAACCGCGGAGCAAAGAGCTTCCGCCGGTCAAAACAATGCCATGCTCGTAAATGTCAGATACCAATTCCGGAGGAGTTGTTTCCAAAGTTATTTTTATATTTTCTATAATCTGCCTTATAATCCTCTGCATGGCTTCTCGCACTTGGCTGTCGTTAATCATCACTTCTTTGGGCAAGCCATTGATCAAATCTCGCCCGCGCAAATGCATTTCCATTGACTGCTTGAGCGGCGAAGCCGAACCAATTCTGATTTTTATATTTTCCGCCACCTGATCGCCGATTAAAATATTAAATTCTTCGCGCACATATTGGACAATATCATTATCCAAAGCGTTTCCAGCCAAGCGAAGAGTTTTCCAAGTGACAACTCCTCCCAAAGAAATAACCGCGATTTCGGTCGTGCCGCCGCCTATGTCAACAATCATCACGGCTTGCGCTCCGGTAACATCAAGGCGGGTTCCTATGGCCGCAGACATTGATTGCTCAATTAAAAAAACCTCGCGCGCTCCGGCTGACTTGGCCGCGTCTTCAACGGCTTTCTTTTCCACTTCGGTAATATCCAAGGGGATGCCGATGATGACGCGTGGGCGAGGCACCAAAGTAAAATGCTCGGAATGCGCTTTGTCAATAAAATACTTGAGCATTTTTTCAGTGACTTCAAAATCAGAAATCACCCCGTCAACCAAAGGCTTGATAGCTTGTATATGAGGAGGCGTTTTGCCAAGCATTTTTTTGGCTTCAGCTCCCACGCATAAAATTTCATCGGTGCGCATATTAACCGCCACAACCGAAGGTTCATTGATGATAATCCCCTTGTCGGGCGCGTACACCAAAGTATTGGTCGTGCCGAGATCAATGCCTAAATCCTTTGAAAATTTTCCGAAAAACTTGTTAAACATGCTTACAGTCTACATTAAAAACAGCCATTTTGTCAAAAACGACCGTTTAGAAAAATTTATTTTTATTTTTACTTTTTTCGCTTCTCCCAAACAACCAAAATGGGCGAAGCCACGAAAATTGAAGAATAGGTTCCTATGAAAATGCCGATGGCCAAAGCCATGGTAAAAGTTCTGATTGAAGAGCCGCCGAAAATAATAATCGCGGCCAAAACCAATAGCACCGTGAGCGAAGTGTTGATTGAACGCGCGATTGTTTGATTCAAACTCGTATTTACCGTTCCTTCAAAATCTTCATTGCTCTTGGGAAGATTTTCGCGCAGACGGTCAAAGACCACAATAGTGTCATGCACTGAATATCCCAAAACCGTAAGAATCGCGGCGACAAAAGCCGTATTGATTTCTATGCCGTAATAATGCCCTAAAAAAGCGAACACTCCCATGGTGATAATAACATCATGAAACATCGCGATAATCGCGGCCAAACCGTATTTCCATGAAGCAACCGGCTTGGAAACTTTCCTGAAAGCGTAAGTCATATAGCACAGCATGGCCAGCAAAGCAAAAAATATCGCCCAAAAAGATTTGATTTTCAATTCCGCGCCTATTGACGGTCCCACTGATTCAAATCTCTGCTCTTCCACTGAATTATTTTCATTTTCTTGCTTGGCGGCTTGATTAAGTTTGCTTAATACGGCTTGATGCGTTTGCTCTTCGGTTTCCTGAAATTTCAGCATTATGTCATTTTCGCCCACCGGCTGAATAATCAAACTGCTCAATTTAAGCTCTTCCAAACTTGAGCTCACCGCGCTCACTTGCGGCCTCGCGGCCGTGAATTTTGCTTCCAGCAAACTTCCGCCGGTAAAATCAATGCCGTATTTCAAACCCCAGACGCACAGAGATGAAGCGAAAATCACGAATAAAACCGCGGAAATTCCAAGCCAAATATTTCTTTTTTGTATTATTTTAAAATTTGTCATAAATCAGAATGTCATTGCGAGGAGCCTCGGCGACGAAGCAATCTCGCGAATGGTAAATTTAGTAAAAAATTGTTGTTTGTGAGATTGCTTCGCTTCTTTCAGAAGCTCGCAATGACAATATAGATCATTATTTTTTAACGGATGTGATTAACCTATGCCTTTTTTCAAGCCAAGCCGACGGTATCAAATCCAAAAAATTTCTGGTTATGAATATTGCCGTGAACATTGAAATCACAACACCCAAACCCAAAGTGATGGCAAAGCCTTTGACAGCGCTGGTGGTGAACATTATGAGTATGAAACAAGTGATCAATGTGTTGAAATTGCTGTCCCTGATTGACGGCCAAGCGCGCTTAAAACCGTCTTCTATGGCGCTTGAAAGCGGCTTTCCGTTGGCAATTTCCTCTTTCATTCTGGCAAAAATCAAAATATTCGCGTCAACAGCCATGCCGACCGAAACAATGGCTCCGGCCAAACCCGACAAAGTTAATGTGACAGGAGACAACCCGCCGATAAGATACAATAAAATATAACTTAAAAAAGCGAATAAAATAAACCAGCCGTTGACTGTTATTCCGATCATAAGGAATATTCCGACCAACAGCAAAGCCGCCATGGAAAAACCTATTTTAAATATGGCGAACACAAGCAAGCCGTAGACTGTGAGCGCCAACGCGGCCATCAATCCGGGCAATCTGTAAAATATAATCATAAACAGCGCGATAATGGCAAAACCGATAATTCCGGCTTTCAAACTGTCGTCCATTGATTTTTGCCCCAAGCTCGGACCGATTGTCTGCTGATTGACAAGCTCAATGGGAACCGGCAAAGCTCCGGCATTAAGCCTTTGCGTTAGCAATTTGGCGTCGTTGATATTGAATTTTCCCGAAATCACGGCCTTTCCTCCGGTAATTTTTTCATTGACATTCGGAACGCTTATCGGATAACCATCCAAATAAATAGCAACCGGCTTGCCCACATTGCGGGCGGTTATATCTTCAAACATTTTCGCGCCCTGATCGTCAAACGACAGGGAAACTTCGGGCGAACCGTCGCGCGAATTAAATTCCACAAAAGCTGATTTTAAATTTTTTCCCGTGAGCTCGGTATTTTTCCATTCATTTTGTTCGCCGATAATATCGGTTTCCGACATTGTCTTGATGAAAATATGATCGGCTTTTATTTCTTCAACTTTTCTTTCATCTTGCTTGTAAATCAAATGAAATCCGAAATCGGTTTCCACGGGATCTGAAATTGTTCCTGTTTTCTGGCTGAAAACCTGTTCTTCAAAAGGCTTAACCATAGCGCCTGAACCAAACCAGCCCAATTCTCCTGCATTATCCCGCGCCCCGGGTTCCGTGGAGTTTTGTTTGATCAAATCTTTGAAATTGGACGGCTCGGCTTGCTGTTTTAATTTTTTGATTTTTTCCAAAGCCTGCTCTTTGGTTAATCCGCTTTCGCATCCCGCCGCGCCCTCAAAGCAAACAAGCAAATGCGAAGCCTTCACTTCTTTTTCTTCGGTATTGTCAAACGGATTGATCTTGGCTCTTTTATCTTCAACTTTGATAATTTCAAATCCCGAGTCTGTTTTTCCCAAATCGGAGCTTGTTTTTCCAACTGGAATATCTTTCGCCAAAGCGTATATTTGCGGATTGTCCTTTTCAACAATCCAGCCCAAGTCTCCGCCATTGCTTTTGGTATTTTCATCTTGGCTGTAAGCCCGCGCCAGCGCTTTAAAATCCCCGCCCGAAATGACTTTTCCCAAAATTTCAGACGCGCCTTTTTCAGCCGATTTGTTATAATCGTTCATCTGCTTGGTTTCTTCATCAGTCATTTTTCTTATCTCTCCATTCTTTTCTTTAAATTCAAGCAAAGGCGTTTCTCCGATCATTTGAATAGCTTGCTTGACATCTTTGATTCCGGCCATTTCAACGATTATTCTGTAATCCCCTCCCGATGTTCTGTTTATTTGGACATTGGGTTCGCTTACGCCGAAAACATTGACCCTTCTTTCAATCACATCGCGAACGCCTTCAACCGCGTTGCTTCTGTCGGCGGCGGCCACGGCCGAAACATCGGCTTGATATGTCAATTGCGTTCCTCCGAGCAAATCAAGCCCCAGTCTGAAAGGAACTTCTTTAACTTTCGGAAAAGGAATTTTAAATTTATCAACAGCTTTATTGTAATAAGCGCCGAAATCAATCAAGGCCGTGGATAAAACCAAAATCATTACGCAAACGAAGACCAGCCAGACTTTGCCTCGCGCGCTTGGATTCAATAATTTTTGCAGAATGTTGTCGGACATAAAAAAACAATAATTAAATTATGCTAACTAATATTTTAATTCAATTGCCATATAAAATCAAGCGTTGATAAATGGCTAACATTAAGATTATTTGCAACAGCACTTCTTATATTTTTTCCCGGATCCGCACGGGCATGGATCATTTCTCCCGATTTTGGCTTCCGGCCGGACAATATTATTTTCAGCGCGCGTTTGCAAAACCGGAATCTGGAAATTTCCCAAATCCGCGATTTTAAAGACAGAATAAGCCACTTGCTTCTGAATCAAATTATTAAGCTCGTTATATAAAATATAGGCTTCTTTTTTATATTCAATCAAAGGGTCGCGCTGGCCGTACCCACGCAATCCGATGCCATGCCGCATATGATCCATGGCTTCAAGATGGTCAATCCACAGCATGTCAATAGACCTTATTAAAACCGACTTTTCAAACTGCGCCCAATCCACTCCGGCTTCAGCGGACATGATTGAAATTTTTTCATAATTCTTTTTAGCCAAATCAACCAAATATTCAATAATTTTCGTCCTGATTTTAACTTTATCCAATTTGTCTCCGTCTTGCATAAAGGCGCCGATTTCTTCTTCCAACTTCGGTTCAACATGAAAAATAGTTGACATTATCTGATAAATTTCCCGCGCGTCCCAATCTTTTGAATTTTCCGCGGCCGTATGGAAAATCACGGCTTGCTCAATTTCATTTTCAATCATCTTGAGAATAATTGAAGATAAATTCTTTTTGTCATTGCGAGCGACCGAAGAGAGCGTGGCAATCTCATGCTCTGACAATTTTCGCGAGATTGCTTCGTCGCTTTCGCTCCTCGCAATGACAACAGGGACTTTTTTTTCCGCCAAATCCAAAATCTCGCGCCTCTTTCTGTAAATAGTTTCTCTGTGTTTGTTTATCACATCATCATATTCAACCAAATGTTTTCTGATATCAAAATTATTGCCCTCCACCTTGCGTTGCGCCGATTCAATGGATCGCGAAACAAGACCGTTTTCTATTGGCATGTCTTCCGGAACTTTCAAAGCCGACATCAGGCTTTTCATGCGGTCGCCGCCGAAAATTCTCATTAAATCATCTTCCATAGAAACATAAAATTGCGATGATCCCGGATCGCCCTGCCGGCCAGCCCTGCCCCTGAGCTGATTGTCAATGCGCCTTGATTCATGCCGCTCCGTGCCGATGATATGCAATCCTCCCAAATTTTTGACTTCTTCATCCAAGACAATGTCAACGCCTCGCCCCGCCATATTGGTAGCTATCGTAACCGCTCCGATTTTACCGGCCTGCGCTATAATCTGCGCTTCTTTTTCATGGTGCTTGGCGTTTAAAATTTGCGGGCGCAAACCTTCGCGCTCCATAATCTCGCCTAAAATTTCATTTTTTTCTATGGAAATCGTGCCGACTAAAACAGGCTGGCCGGCATCATGCCTTTGTCGGACTTCTTTGGCAACCGCTTTGAATTTGCCGATTTCCGTCCGATAAATCAAATCGTTTTTATCCTCTCTGATCATTGGCCTGTTTGTCGGAATAACAACCGTCTCCAAATTATAAATCTTTGAAAATTCTTCGGCTTCCGTAACCGCCGTGCCTGTCATGCCTGAAAGTTTTTTATACATTCTAAAATAATTTTGAAAAGTGATTGTCGCCAAAGTTCGCGATTCGCGCTTGATTTCCACTTTTTCCTTGGCTTCTATGGCTTGGTGCAATCCTTCCGAATAACGGCGGCCATGCATCAGGCGGCCGGTAAATTCGTCAACTATGATAATCTCGCCTTCCTTAACGACATAATCGCGGTCGCGCTTAAACAAAACGCGCGCTTTTAAAGCTTGCTCAATATGATGGGCGTCGGAAACTCCGCCGGCGACATAAATGTTTTCCACGCCTAAAAATTTTTCCATCTTCGCCATGCCGGCTTCGGTTAAAGTGGCGGCGCGCATTTTTTCATCAACATTGTAATCCTCGTTTTCCGACAGCCTTTCAACCAATTGGGAAAATTTATAATATTTATCCGTTGATTCTTCGGCAGGAGCGCTGATAATCAAAGGCGTTCTGGCTTCATCTATCAAAATAGAATCCACTTCGTCAACAATGGCGTAGCTTAAATCCCTTTGCGCCATTGATTCCAAATCAGGCGCCATATTATCGCGCAAATAATCAAAGCCGAATTCATTATTCGTGCCGTATAAAATATCGCAAGCGTAAGCTTGCTTTCTCGGGACAACAACCAATTTTCCGTCAGCATCATAGATATGCGCAGTCTCATGCGTAATACATCCGACGCTCAATCCAAGAAAATTATACACTTTGCCCATCCATTCGGCGTCGCGCTTGGCCAAATAATCGTTCACTGTTATGACATGCGCGCCATTTCCGGCAAGCGCGTTTAAATAAGCCGGAAGAGTGGCGACCAAAGTTTTTCCTTCTCCTGTCCGCATTTCGGCGATTTGCCCGCGATGAAGAACTATTCCGCCCATAAGCTGGGCATCATAATGCCTTTGCTTCAAAACTCTTCTAGCGGCTTCGCGGACAACGGCGAAAGCGTCTGGCAAGATTTCATCAAACAACTCCACGCCCAGCCTTTTTCTAAATTCTACGGTCTGCGCTTTCAGTTCCTCGTCGCTCATAGCCTGATATTTTTTTTCAAGGCTGTTTATTTTTTCTACTATCGGAAGCAGAGATTTTATAATCTTTTCATTCGGATCGCGAAAAATTTTATCAAATATGCTCATATTTACTGTTTTCTTTCTTTAGCCAGCCGGCTAATGCCTATCTTCTTGTCTTTATATTTTTTTATGACAAGTTCAAGATGATCTTTCACTTTATCAATGGCTTTAAAAATATCTTTTTCCGTTTTTTCCACTCTCAACAAATCGCTTCCGAGCGACAGATTAACTTCAGCGCGGTAAATTTCTCCCTTTAAATGATGGTTTGAAATTTTGCTTACCTCCATATTCGCGCTGATAACTTTGAGCTTGCCCAAATATTTATCCAGCATATCCATTTTTTTTTGGACATACTCTTTTAATTCGGGCGTTAAATTCAAATTGGCGGCTTTAATGTTTAATTGCATAAATTTTATTTTAAAATATTTTCTCAAAAATCGCTTTCAATCCTCCGCTGAATCGGCCGACATCGCGGAATGTTACCAGCAATACCAAAATCATCAGCAAGGCAAAACCGATATTATGCATGGCCGCTTCAACTTCTTTTTTAATCGGAGATTTTTTTATTTTTTCAATAATCAGGAACAGCACGCGGCCTCCGTCCAAAGCCGGAAACGGAATAAAATTTATCACCGCCAAATTGATTGACAGCAAAGCCGTGAATTGCAAAAGATAAACAAAACCCATTCGCGCCACCTGCCCCGCCATATTCGCTATGCCCACCGGGCCGGACAAATCAGCTGTCACGCCATGTCCAGAAATCAAGCCCTTGATCAGTTCGTAAAACGCCATGATAATATTCCATGTTAAAATAAAAGTTGTTTTAGTCCCCTCCAATACAGCGATATGCCACGGATAACTCACAACTCCGATTTCCGCGATGGCTATGCCTATGCCGGCTTTGTCAACTCCTTCAATCCTCCGCGGAACAATATATTTATCAATAATATCGTTTCCGCGCCGTATTTTATAATATAATTCATTGCCTTGGTTTAAGGCCGTATAATCCTGCAATTCATGGTAATTTGAAAAACTCTTGCTATCTATGCCAACTATGTAATCACCGGCTTTCAAGCCGGCCGATTCCGCCGGAGTATTTTTCATGACTTGCGCTATCTGTATTTGCCTGTGACTCACATTGGCGCGAGAGCTCAAATCCCCATCCAAAGATTGGGGCAAGCCGATCATGAATCCGAAGGAAATCAAAACAGCGGCCAAAACAATATTCATGGCCACGCCAGCGGAAAGTATAAACGACCTCTGCCAAATCGGCCGGCAAGCGAAGCTGTCGGCATCCGTTTCATCTTCTCCGTTCTCGCCTTTTATTTTCACAAATCCTCCGAGAGGCAGCCAATTTATTGAATAAACCGTACTTTTGGCGCCAACGGCTTTTTTTGAGCCGAAAACAAATTTCCATTTGCCGGCGGTATTTTTATAGACGCCGAAAATCCGAGGCGGAAATCCGAATCCGAATTCTTCGGCTTTAACTCCGAATCTTCTGGCAATCATAAAATGCCCAAGCTCATGGGCGAAAACAAGAACGCATAATACCGCGGCAAACGAGATAATGGTTAAAAGCATAATTATAATTTTAAATAGTCATTATTTCTTCTTCTTTTTTATCTTTGATTTTTTTCAATTCGTCGCTTTGGCGCGAAATCTCCTCGTCCAATTCTTTAAAAAAACGGAATTTGTCGTCTTCGCTGATGGATTTATTTTTAAACGCGTTTTCTATGGATTCTTTTATCTGGTCTCTTATCTGGCGAAGCGCGATTTTGGCGGTTTCTATTTTTTCATTTAATTTTTTAACTAATGCTTTTCTGTTTTCTTCGGTGAGCTGAGGCACGACAAGCCTTATTTTATCGCCTTCATTAACCGGATTTATGCCCAAATTGGCGGCGGTAATCGCTTTTTCAATGTCTTTTGATATTGTTTTGTCCCAAGGAGCGATAACAATGCTTCGCGCTTCCGGAACGCTAATGGAAGCCAGCCCGACCAAAGCCGTTTTTGTTCCATAAGCGTCAACATAAATTCCGTCCAAAATTGAAGGATTGGCGCGCCCGGTCCGCAAACTTGAAATATCTTTTTTGAAAAAATCAACCAACTTAACGAAATCATTTTGCTTGTTTTGTATGTATTGGTTCATATAAAATTATTTAGTTATTTGTTTAACCGCTAAATAAACGATAGCAGGGTCTTGGGAATCAATCAATAACCTGAATCCGGAACGATTAGCCGGCAATTTTTTTGATGTCCAATTTTTCCCTCCGTCTAACGAACGGTAGAAAGCCGTTCCCGTAGCATAATATATTTCGTTTGCATTATCAGCATTAACAGCAATTGAATATATTTTCGCTTCTTCTTCGGCTGTTAAAAGCTCTATTTTAGACCATGCGTTTCCGTTATCCGTTGATTTTAACAAACCGTAATTGGTGGCCAACAATATGGTTTCCCTTTCTGATTCCGGTTTAACTACAACCAAATCGCGAAAACGCGCGCTTCCGTCAAAATATTCAAGCTTGTCTTTCAAACTTTCCCATTGCGCGCCTCCGTCAACAGACCGAAAAACTCCTTTGGCGGCAGTGCCGGCGAACATTATCTTTGAATTGGCCGGGCTGATTATTATTTTTTCAATTTGACTGTCAAATCTGTCCAAAGCCCGCCAGCTGGCTCCTTTGTCCGAACTTTTAATAACATCTCCGTTTGATGTTCCGATGAAAATATTATTCCCGGCTTTTTGATCAATGGCCAAAGAGCTTATCGCGGCTTTTATGTCATTGTCAAAATAAACTTGCGACCAAGTTCGGCAACAATCTTCGGATTTAAAAACTTTATTTGACGCCGTGGCGTAAATAACGCACTTATCCGCCGGATCAACAGCTATATTGTTGACAGTTAATTTTCCCAAATTTGAAGCGATCTGCCAGCTTTCTCCACCGTCATAACTGTAAAACAATCCGTTTTCCAAACTGCCGGCGTAGACGGCTTTATTGTCGCTCGGATCCATGGCCAAAGAAATAATGTCAATTCCGGAAAAACTTTTTTTGGCGCCAACCGTAAGAATTAAAACTTTTTGCGCCCAGCTTCCGCCTTTATTGGTTGATTTAAAAATTCCTCCGTCGCTTATTCCGCTTGATCCTGAATCGGAATTAAGGCTGAGCGAACAGCCGGACAGCGCCAGCGCCACCAAAGGCAACAATAGCGCGATTTTTAAAAATTTATTTTTCAGCATATTTTTTAAATTTAATAAATTATATTAAAAACCGGCCGCCGCGCTTTCCAGCGCCAATTTTGGATTCACATTAGCCGACAAATATGCCATGCTCCGCTTCAAAATATTCATCAAATTCAAAATATATTTTATGTCAAATTTTCCTTTAGCTTCCGCCAATTCCGCCAAAAAAGCTTCATGCTGTATCAAATCCGGCATATCAAGCTTCAAAAGCATTAAATCCCTGGCCATGTTCATCCAAATTTGAATCGCTCCGGCGGCGACTCCGGCGGATTCTTGCCCGCGCGATTCTTTTCCTAAAATATTTTCAATCGCGCCGAAGCGGGAATTTATGTCATTGCTTAAAAATTCGGGGAACGCTCCTGCTATATTCTCATAATTTTTATAATACTCTTTTTCTTCCAAAAATTTCAATGCCAGCGCCGGCCGGCCGGCGGCCAAACGGGAAAAATTTTTAGCTTGACTCCTTGAAACTTTATGATTTCTCGCCAAATCATCGTAAATGTCGGAACTTTTGACAGGCAAAAAATTTAAAATTTGGCTTCGCGATAAAATCGTTTTTGGCAAATCTTCAGCCGCCGTCACCGTTAAAATCACGACGACTTTTGTTTTAGGCTCTTCCAAAGTTTTAAGCAAAGCGTTCACGGCGCCTTGGCTTAACGCTTCTGCTCCTTTGATAATCCCTATTTTATATGAATTCAAGAACGAACTCATGCTCAAACTTCTTATAAAATCCCTCACCTGCTCAATGGAAATATTTTTTTTGTCCTCCTGCTTTTTAATCAGATAAATATCGCTGTGCGCGCCTTTGGACGCTTTAACGCATGACTTGCATTTTCCGCAGGCGGAAACCGATCGGTTTTTATCTTCGCAGACAAGGCTGCGGGCGAAAAAATTAGCCGCCGTTGATTTTCCCAATCCTTCCGGACCGGCGAAAACATAACTTCCGGCAATGCTGTTTTTGGACAGGCTTTTTGATAAAAATTCAAAAATATGGCTGTTGCCGATCAATGGCCAATCGGATTTTTCAAATTCGGTTTTCATGCGATAATTATAACTTTTTAATATATATAAGTCAAAGGCGGGGGGTATAATCAAAATGAGATAAAATTTTTAACAAACTGAATAAAAGGGGGTGAAAAAAATAATAAAACAATCGCGCGGATTATCCGCTTAAAATTGCTTGAGAATACTTTTTAAGCGATGCGATTGATTTTATGCGGTTTGCGCAAAATTTTTATTTCAATCTTAAGCAAGCGGCTGAACG
>JAZDFM010000045.1:0-47098 GCA_043807825.1 bacterium
GTTATACAACTTTCTCTGCCGAGATAAAACCAGGACAGATAATAGTTAATGTAGTAGTTATAAACGATGGTGCGGGAGAACTTAAGCCGAGTAACCTCAGCTATAATGTCATGTACGGCGGGGCTGATGCTAGTAGCTTTGGTTTTGGCCCGGCTGGTTCAAAAATACTTACTCTTGACCAGGGGAATCTCGAACAGCCCATGTTGTACGAAGTATATATATCAAGGGCACCAAATAAAGAAAATCATAATGTTGCGGGTATTTATAATGGAGAAGAAGGGGTGGCCCTCTATAAACCATATTGGCCATCGGGTGGCGGTATAACAACTTTTGCTGGTGATTGTAAAGGAACTATTGGTCCCGAAGAGGTTAAAAAATGTACAATTACTTTTGATGACGGTGATATTAAATATGGATGGGGTTATACTGAAATTTCTCCGGGTTTTTATAATGAGAAAATGCAACCACTTACTACTGTTTGTACCTATAAGAATCGCGGTCAATTTTACGGTGATAAATTAGTTAAAGCTCCTACGCCCTCGCCAGAGGATAATATTATTGGTTGTCTGACTATGAAAACAGAAGCTGAATATAAAGCGGAAGCCGAGGCTGCTGCAAAAGCTGCCGAACGTGCGTCACTTCTAGAATTAATCAGAGAAGAAATTTCAAATAAAAATTCGGAGCCAGTTCAGCCGCCACCGTCACAGCAGCAAACTCAAACACCTCCTCCGTCTTGTTCAGCAGATACTTGGCAATGCGGCAATTGGGTAATCTGTTCTCCGCAAGGTGTTCAAACCAGAAGCTGTAGCCGGACCTATGATTGCCCTTCTGCAGAAACTGTTATACCTTCGACTACCCAGTATTGCCAATATGCCCCGGACTCCGAGCCAATCGAATCACAAGAAAATAAAATTAATGTTAAAAATAAAATTGATAAAAATTTAAGCAACAAATTGAAGGGAAAAATTTTATTGCAGGTAGAAAACCACGGCGAAGCCTGGTATGTTAATCCCAAAACTGGTAGTAAACATTATATGGCTAACGGCGACGAAGCTTATAAAATTATGAGAAATTTGGGCATTGGCATTACCAATATAGAATATGGTCTTAATGGAAAAATAATAATTTTTTTGCTATAATATAACTATGGGAAATAAAGAACAATTTTTAAAAATTTACGCAAACCTGCCAATGGGAGTAAGGCAGGAGATTGTTTTAGTTTTGGATGGACGACCGATTACTTGGGATGTAGTTTACAATGAAGTAACATCAGATACGCCGTTGGCTAAAATAATTTTAGAAAAATTGAAAAATTTAAAATTTATTTAATTATATGGTCGTAGATAAAAATACAAAAAAAATATTATCCGATGACGAGGTGCGTAAATTAGTTATGGCCCGTTTATCCGTCTTATCTAAAGACACTATGATTTCTTTAGGATCAGAGGGGAGTTTTACGCGGGACGAATTAATTCAAAGCGTAAAAAACGGCGATAATATTGGGGAAAAATTGGCCGAAATTCAGCTTGAATGGCTAAGGTCATTTAAGGAAAGAGTGTCTGTATGAAAATGATCGTTACAAGACCACAATATGATACTACTACAAAATACCTCTCGGTTTGGGCCGCAGAGGTTATTAATTTTGCCAAGAAAAAAAGTATTGAAGTTTTTGATTTATGCAAGGATAAAGCCAATAAAAAAGATTTCACTGGCAGAGTTAAAAAATTAAAACCAGATGTTATATTCCTTAATGGTCACGGTAATGACAATTGTGTAACCGGCCATGATGAAGAAAAATTAGTTGAAGTTGGAGATAATCATGATATTTTGCACGGCGCCATAACTTACGCCTTATCATGCAATTCGGGAAAAATATTGGGACCGAAAGTCGTTGAGAGTAATCAGGCGACCTACATCGGTTATGAAGATAAATTTATTTTTGTCTGGGATAGTAATTATTCAACTCGACCACAAGACGACCTGATGGCCAAGCCGTTTATGGAAGCATCAAACCAAGTAATGATTTCTTTGCTCAAAGGCAATAGAGCGGGGGAGGCTTCGGAAAAATCCAAGAATAAATTTAAAGAGCATTTCATGAAATTATCATCTAGTCAGGCCGATCCTGATTCTTTGCAGGCCGCGCAATGCTTATGGTGGAATATGCGCAATCAAGTATGTTTGGGTGATTTGGATGCTGAATTAAAAGAATTTGCCGCCAAACTCGGCGTGAAGCCGAGCAATCCGCTTCAAGCGGATTAGAAAAACTTGAAATCGCTTAAAGTCGGGCTTTGCCCGTGAATGAATTTTTGCTTTTAAAAGCGTGGGCGGGCGTTTTTAAAAAATAGTTTAAAACCTTTTTTTCTTGTCCTCCGTAGCTTTCTTGTCCGCCGTAGCCTTGGCGAAGGAGGAAGCGGAGGGGGAGAATTCAGTTCGAGCTAATTTATAAAATGCCAACCGATTTGGAATAAGCCCCCGATTCAAAGCCAAACACCACTTTTTGCGGGATATATTTTTATTCAGCGCAGTCGCATATATGCTCCCAAAATTTGACTTCAATAAAATAAAATTCGCCACCGACTCGCCGACTTTTGAAAAGGCTGTGGTTTTGTATGAAAACGGGAAAGTGAAAAATTTCAAGGAGGGAATTAGCTCATATTCGGCGATCATTGAGGGCGGCAAAAATTATAATGTTTCAATAGAAGCGCGCCGTTTTGGTTTGGGGTATTGCGATTGCTATATGGGGCAGAACGATTATTTCTGCAAGCATATGGTGGCGTTGTCAATTTACGCGGTGTTAGGCGGCAAGCCGGTTATGCCGGAAGATAAAAAAATATATAGCAAGTCGCAATGTTGCGGAAAATTAGGGGAGCTGTCAGATGCGGAATTGGCTGAAATGAAAAAAATAATGAGCGATGCCATTAAATACATAAAATCATATAATGGTCCATCGCGAACTTGGTTTGCTTACCAGGCTTCTTTGCAGGAAGGCTGTAATCGTTTGTCAGCGATAGTTTCCGATTTGCCGGTGAGCGCGCAAACCGCTGAATTGATTGTTAAAATGCTTTTGCGCCTTGATAAGAAACTTTGCGCTGGAGTGGATGATTCTGACGGCACGGTCGGCGGATTTATACAGGAATGCGTTGAAATTCTTAAAAATTTTGCTCAACTGGACAAGAAATGCATCAATATTTTTAAGCTATTATGCAAGCAATCAACTTGCTTCGGCTGGGAAGAGCCGATAGCGCGGATGTATGATGAAAATAAGGCATAAAGGCAAAAAATGCCAAATTTTAAATTTAATTTTGCCTTAATGGAAAAATAATAATTTTTTTTGCTGTAATAAATGATTAAATAATTTGAAAGAATACATCAAGTAGTTTAAATTTAAATATTTGAGATGTCTTGACTTTATGGTATAATGAAGATAAGATATAAAATTAAAAGGAATTTAGTTAATTTTAATTATTTAAAAATATTATGATTTTAATAGAAAATATAAAAGATTTATATTATAATTTTTTTGATAGGCCATGCCAAGAAGTGGTTATGGCTAATTTTAATAAGTTACCTGATAAAATAGAGATAACATGGTTTCGTGATGGAGAATATATCGTTGGCAATATAAAAACCGAAGATAATACATATATGACCCAAGCTGTTTCTGCCGATGAATTTGTCGAAATGGTTAATGACACATTATTAGCCGCGTATGAAATACCGCGCAATTGCATAAATATTATAAGAAATATTAAAAAATTTGTTCCTACGAAAGAGCAATTTGCCGAACTCAATAATATTGCCATAAAAAAATCAGAATCCAGCCTAATACTTACAAAAGAGAAACAACTAATAACAGCTTAGTATGGGCGAATACGCAAATATAAAAACTAAAAAAATTATAAATCTTCTCAAATGGTTAGAGAGCAAAAATAAAAGTTTAACGGTAGTAAACGGCGGTAAACATCAGATAGTCGTCAAATATAGTTTTTGGGCCAGGCCATTTCCCATTCCCACTAAACACAAAGAAGTAAATAGATTTATAGTAAAAGACTTAATGGAAAAATTGGTTAATTCTAATATTTGCGCAAAAGATGAATTTGATTGCCATTTGTAGGCAATTTTTTTATTTATGCCTAACCTAAAACAGCTGAAAAGCGAATTTAAAAAATTAGCGGATAAAAAGCAGGCTGAAATTTTGGCGGGCTTTTTTAAAACCGGCAAAGGCCAATACGGAGAAGGGGATATTTTTTTGGGAATCAAAGTTCCGGTTCAGAGAATCGCGGTAAAAAAATACGAAAATTTAAGTCTCGCTGATTTGTCCGAATTGCTCAATGGCAAAATACATGAGCATCGCTTAACGGCTTTGCTGATTTTGGCAAAGCAGTATGAAAAAGCCGATTCTCGCGGCAAGAAAAAAATCGTGGATTTTTATTTGAAAAATACCAAAAACATAAATAACTGGGATTTGGTTGATCTGTCTTGTTCGCATATTTTGGGAGATTATTTATTTGACAAGCCAAGAAAAATTTTATATAAATTAGCTAAATCAAAAAATTTGTGGGAAAAAAGGATTTCCATCATATCAACCTTGTTTTTTATAAGAAACAACGATTTCAGCGACACTTTTAAAATCGCGGAAATTTTATTGCGCGACAAGCATGATTTGATACATAAGGCGGTCGGCTGGATGTTAAGGGAAACCGGCAAAAGAGACGCGGAAATTTTGGAAAATTTTTTGCGAAAGCATTGCAAAATTATGCCACGCGTCATGTTAAGATACGCGATTGAAAAATTCAGCGAAGAAAAAAGAAAATATTATTTAAGCAAATAATTTAAAAATTTTAAGCCTATTTTTCAGGCTTTTTATTTTTTCTTTGACTTTCGTATTTTGTTCGTGTATAATGAAAATATATAAAACACGAACTGTGTATAACTAATTTTTAAACATAAATATATGGGTAACAATTTAACCAAAAGACAGAGGCAGATTTTGGATTTTATCACTGAATTTACGCGCGATCAAAAATACGCGCCAAGCTTAAGAGAAATCGGCGAGCATTTTAATTTGTCCAGCCCGGCGACTATTCACGCGCATGTGCAGGCTTTGAAGCAAAAAGGCATGCTGAAAAATTCATTCAATGAAGCGCGCTCCATTGAAATTATTCCGGCTAAAATAAATTGGACAGCCAGCTTGGAATTGCCATTGGTCGGTTTAATCACGGCCGGAGAGCCAATTGAAGCTATTGAAGAAAAAGACGCTATTTCGGTTCCGTCCGATTTTGTGACAGACAGCGCCAACAGCTATGTTCTGCGCGTCAAAGGAGAATCAATGATTGAGGATGGAATTTTGGACGGCGACTATGTGATCGTGGAGCGCAATCCTTCGCCGCAAAACGGCGATGTTGTCGTGGCTTTGCTTAACAACGCTTACGCGACTCTGAAAAAATTTTACCGCGAGCAAACAAGAATAAGACTGCAACCCGCAAACTCAAGCATGAAGCCGATTTATTCATGCGATCCTCTTATTCAGGGAGTTGTAAGGGGCGTAATCAGAAAGTTTGCTTAACGCGGCATTCTTGGTAAAATGTCTTTATGAACCGAAAAATAATCATGGGCTTGAAAATTTTAATAATCTTAAGCGTGACGGCTTTGACGGCTTTGATTTATTTTCAAAAAGGAGACTTTTCATCCATTGATTTGGGCAGGCATTTGAAAAATGGACAAACGGTTTGGAGCAATCCGGATGTTTTGTATAAAAATTTTTATTCATACGCGGAGCCGGATTTTCCGTTTATCAACCATCATTGGCTTTCGGGCGCGATTTTTTGGCTGTTTTATCTGATCGGAGGGTTTAAATTTTTAACGGCATTAAATATTATCATCGGAATTTCGGCTGTTTTTATAATTTTCAAATTAACGGCTAAAAAATCCGATTTCGTTTTGGCAAGCATATTGATTCTGCCGGCCATTCTGCTTTTAAGCGAACGCGTTGACATCAGGCCGGAAATGTTCAGCTATCTTTTTATCGCTATTTCCTATTATCTTGTGGAAGATTTGCGCGCCAACGGCTATGGCAAAAAACTGATTTGGCTGGCGCCAATGTTTTTGATATGGGCGAATCTGCATATTTATTTTTTTATCGGCTTGTTTTTAGCGAGTTTGGCCATGCTTGAGCAGCTGATTTTAAAAACAAAAGACGCGAAAAATTTTTTTTATATAACGCTGTCAAGCTGGGCCGCGTGCTTGTTAACTCCGAATTTCATAAAAGGCCTGCTTTATCCGTTCAATATTTTGAAAAAATACGGCTACGAGATAGCGGAAAACAAGTCTCCTTTTTATATGCAGAATTTGACGGTAAATTATAATATAGAGATTTTTAAAATACTGCTGGTTTTATTGGCGGCAAGCTTCGCGGTTCGGCTTGTCAAGCGCAAAATTGATTTTTACGATTTGGCTGTGGCTCTGTTTTTTTCGGCTTTAGCCTGCCTTTACATCCGCAATTTGCCGCTTTTCGGCTTAATGGTTCTGCCGATTGTGGCGCGGAATTATTTTGCTTTCTTTCAAAATTTCAATCAAAAGCGAATTATGATGTTAGCCATTGTTTTGGCGGTTTATTTTTTTGTTTTTTATTCGGTCATCCGAGATAATTACGGAGAAAAAAAGTTTATAAGCAAAAATTTCGGCTTGGGCGTTGAGCAAGCTTCGGTTGATTCAATAAAATTTTATAAAAACAACAACCTCTCGGGGCCGATCTTTAATAATTACGATTTCGGCGGCGCTTTGATTTTTTGGCTTTTTCCATCCGAGAAAGTTTTTGTTGACAACCGGCCGGAAGCTTACAGCGTTAATTTTTTCAATCAAACATACAAGCCCATGATGCAGGATGAAAGCAAATGGCGGGAATTCAGCGGCAAATACGGCATAAATTTGATTTATTTTACGCATACCGACGGCACTCCGTGGGCCAAGAAATTTTTAGCCGCGCGATTGCGCGATGAAAATTGGCCGTTGATTTATTTTGATAATTATGCTGTCATTATGGCGAAGAGCAATGAAAAAAATGAAGATATTATAAAAAAATATAAAATTGACGGACAAAAATTTTCAAGCAGGATTGGCGAATTGTCGCAAACGGCCGGCTATAATGAAAAATTATACTTAGCCGATTTTTCCGAGATTTACGGCAATAGCGATTTAGCAAAAAGCATTTTGAACGGCATTTTGTCGGACAGCCCGAACAATGGGAAAATTTTAGCTTTTTTGGGCTATCTGTATTCCGACGGATATAAAAATCAAGATATTTTAAAATCGTTGGATTATTTCAATAAAGCCATTGATAATGGCTATAAACTGCCGGGAATTTACAATCAGATGGGTTTGAATTATTGGGCTTTGGCTGATTACGGCGAAGCAAAAAATATGTGGCAAAAAGCCTTGCGCTTTGATTCTGGCAATGAGCATGCCAAATATTATTTGGATCAAGCCGATCGGCTAATAAAATAAAATATTTAAAGGAACTGGATTGCGGGTCAATCCCGCAATGACAAAGAAAAAAAATATGCAAATAAGCAAACAAGAATTTGAGAAAATTATTGAGCAAACTTTAGAAGGCTTGCCGGAAAAATTCAAAAAAAAATTGAATAACATTGCCGTATTCGCCGAAGACGAACCCGATTCGGAACAGCTTAAAAAAGCCAATTTAAAAAAAGGCGATTTGCTGTTCGGCCTGTTTGAAGGTTTCGCGCAGGCTAAAAGATTGAATTTCGGGCCGGTTCTGCCCGATAAGATAACTATTTTCCGAAAAGCCATTTCAAGCCAATGCTCAAATGAAGGCGAGCTGGCGCGAAAAATAATTTCAACCGTCAAACATGAAATCGCGCATCATTTCGGCTGTGATGAAAAAGGCGCTGAAAAAGCTGGAAAAAGATAGCTGTGTGTGATAATATAATTTTATGGATAAAAACAAAAAAATACTTATAATTGAAGACGACGCGAATTTGCTTTATGGCATGCAAGCCAAATTAAGCCTGGAAGGATTTAGAATTATCGCCGATGAAGGCTCCGGCCGAACCGAAATAATCGGAAAAATAAAATTTTTTAAACCCGATTATATTATTTTGGACATCGTTTTGCCAGAAGATAACGGCTTTGACATATTGGCCGGAATCAAATCCGATCCGGAAACTAAAAAAATACCTGTTTTTATATTCACGGATTTGAGCGATTCTGAAAGCAAGCAAAAGGGCAGGGAATTCGGCGCGGATTTTTATTTGATCAAATCGGAATTAAACATAGACGGATTGGTTGAAAAATTTAAAAGCATAATTAAAAATTTAAAATGAGATGGTTTCAAAACTGTTTCGTAACGAAATTTAGATATTTTTTGCCAAAATTAGGAAAGCAAGCAAAATGATTGAGCCGTAGCAGCAGCTACGGTGAAAATCATTTTGCGTAGCTTGACGAAGTTTTGGCGGAAAATAGCAAATTGCAGTAGAAACAGTTTTGAAACCATCTCGATAAACAAATGCGATTTTTTAAGAACAAATATTTTATAGCGATTTTTTTGTTGGCGGCCTGTATTGCCGCGTATTTTATTTTTCATAAAAAGCCGGTTGACGAATACACGACCGCTAAGGTTGAAAGGGGAAATTTAATGCAAACGGTGAGTGAAACCGGAACCGTAAGGTCCAGCCAAGAAATTGATTTGAATTTTACTGTTAACGGAAAAATAGCGAATATTTTCGCCGGCATAGGAGCCGTTGTCAAAAAAGACCAAATTTTAGCCGAACTTGACAACAGCGATTTGCTTTTAAAAGAAAAAGAGGCGATGGCTAATTTGCAAGTCTCGCAGGCTAATTTGGCGAAACTTTTGGCAGGAGCGACAAGCCATGAATTGGCGGTTGGGCAGGCAAGCTCCGATCAAGCGAAAACCGCTTATGTTTCAGCGCTGAATGAATATGAAAAAATAAAAAATTCAGTCGGAGAAAGCGTGTCTCAAGCCGAGAAAACTTTGAGCGACCTCTATCTAACTTCGGGACAGATAATAACTAACTATCAGCAAGCTGTCAAAAATTGCGAATCGCTGGTTTCAACGGCGGTTGACGCGAAAATTTCAGTCGCCGGCAACGCTTTGGACGGCATTGACACGATATTTAACGACGATGACGCCAAATATTTTTTGGGGGCCGGCAACGCGTCTCTGATTAAAACGGCGCGAAACAGCTATAACTCCGCCAACGCGGCGTTAGCGCAAGCCAAAATCGGAAAAACTTCAGACGAAGCGTTAAAAGCTTTGGATGAATCGTTCAACGCGCTGAAAGACTGCTACAGCCTTTTGGAAAACAGTATTGTCGGCGCCAATTTTACGCAAACAAAACTTGACGCTTACAAAACTTCCATAAGCGCGCAACAGACCAATGTGAGCGCCGGAATATCCGCGGTGCAAACGGCGCGAAATAATTTAAACGACGCTGAAAATAATTTAAACAATGCCATTTTGGCGGCTAAAAACGCTTTAGCCACGGCCAAAGCGAGCGCCGATCAGCAAACGGCCGCGGCTCAAACGAAGATTGATGCTTGCCACAAGGCTTGGCTTGTGGCCGAAGCTCAACTTAGCCAGCTTAAAGCCGGTTCGCGGATTCAGGATGTGAATTTAGCCCGCGCCCAAGCCAATCAGGCTCAAGCCGCTCTTGATTTGTCAAGGAATCAAATAAGCAACAGTATAATTAAAGCTCCTCTTGACGGCGTAATAACCAAAAAAAATTATGAAGCCGGAGAGCAATTTTCTTCATCAAAGCCGGTTTTTTCTTTATCCGGAATGAATAATTTTGAAATTGAAATTGATGTTTCCGAAGCCGACATAGCGAAAGTATCTATCAGAGACCAAGCCGAAATAACTCTTGACGCTTTCGGAGAAGATGTAAAATTGGACGGCCAAGTGATTTTTATTGAGCCGGCGGAAACGATTATACAGGATGTGATTTATTACAAAGTGAAGATAAGTTTTGACAGCGAAGGCAAAGACATAAAGCCGGGAATGACCGCCAACGCCAATATCACCACTAACAAAATAGAAAGCGCGCTTATCATGCCGTCAAGAGCGGTGATTGAAAGAAACGGCAGCGGAAAGTTCGCCAGACTGCTTATCTCCGGACAAATACAAGAAAAACCCATAACAATAGGTTTGCGCGGAGACGACGGGCTTGTTGAAGTGTTGTCTGGTTTGAATGAAAACGATATTGTCGTAACATACATCAAACAAAACAACTAATATGCTCATTCAGGTTAATAATTTAATCAAAAAATTCACCAACGATGAAATTGTCACTACGGTTTTAAACGGGCTTTCGTTTAATATAGACAAAGGCGAATTCGTGGCGATTATGGGCCCTTCGGGTTCGGGCAAATCAACTCTGATGCATATTTTAGGATTATTGGACAGGCCGAGCCAAGGAAAATATTATCTTGACGGCAAAAGCGTGGAAAAATTGAATGACGATGAATTGGCCGATTTAAGGAATGAAAAAATCGGCTTTGTTTTTCAGGCGTTTAATCTGCTCGCCCGCGCGACTGTTTTGGAAAATGTCATGTTGCCGCTCGCTTACGCCAAACTTAAGGAAAATCCCGAAAAGCGCGCGAAAATGATTTTGGAAAAAGTCGGGCTTGGCCATCGCATGAATTATTTTACCAACAAAATTTCCGGCGGAGAAAAGCAGAGAGTGGCCATAGCTCGAGCTTTGGTTAACGATCCGGCCGTTATTTTCGCGGATGAACCCACGGGAAATCTTGATTCAAAATCAGGAATCCAAATAATGGAAATTTTGCAGAAATTAAACGACTCGGGCAACACCATAGTTCTTGTAACTCATGAGACTTACACTTCCGAACACGCGAAAAGAATAATAAAAATAAAAGACGGATTGATAGTTGATGATTATAAAGTGGCGAACAGAAGAATGGCCAAAGACGGGGAAATTTTAAAATAAATATGTTTGATTTTTATAAACAGTGCTTCAAGTCTTCAATCAAATCTCTTCTGGCTAACAAGGGCAGAAGCTTTTTAACAATGCTGGGAATAACGATAGGCGTTTCGGCTGTAATAATAATCATGGCGGTCGGAGCCGGAGCGCAGGGTTTGATTCTTAATCAGATAAAATCGTTCGGCGTGAATATGATTGGAATTTTGCCCGGGGCTTCCGACGACAACGGCCCGCCCGCGTCCGTTATGGGCATAGTTGTCACAACTCTCACTTACGAAGACGCGCTGGCTTTAAATGACAAAAAAAATGTTCCGAATATCGTTAACGCGGTCGCTTACTATAAAACCGTCGGCAACGCGAGTTGGGGTTCAAATTCTTATGATACGAATCTAAGCGGAACAACAATCGGATATTTGGATGTTGAAGACGGGGAAGTCGGCCAAGGAAGATTTTTTACGAAAGAAGAAGAAACCAACTTGTCAAAAGTGGCGGTTTTGGGAAGCGTGGCGAAAAAAGAATTATTCGGGGATTCTGATCCGATAGGGCAAAAAATAAAAATAAAAAAGCATAATCTTGAAATTATCGGGGTTATGAAAGAAAAAGGCACGGTCGCTTTGCAGAACAATGACGACCAAATTTTTATTCCCATAAAAACCATGCAAAAATTGATAGCCGGAGTGAACCACGCCAGCATGATCAGGCTTAAAGTTGACAATGTTGAAAATGTGGATAGGGCGATGGGCGATATAAAAGCGACTTTGCGCGAAAGGCATGACATTTCGGATCAAAGCGGCGATAACGACGATTTTACGGTCCGAAGTTCGGCGCAAGCCATGGAAATGATAACAACCATTACCGATGCTTTAAAATTCTTTTTAGCCGCCATAGCCGCCATGTCTTTGCTTGTCGGAGGAATCGGCATAATGAACATTATGCTTATAAGCGTCACTGAAAGGACGAAAGAAATCGGCTTAAGAAAAGCTGTCGGCGCCAATAATAAAAATATCATGGTCCAATTTTTAATTGAAGCGGCTGTTATTACTTTCGGAGGAGGAGCCATAGGAGTTATAATCGGCAGTCTGGTGGCGGTTTTTATTTCCATTATAATCAATTTTTTAGGCTATGATTGGAATTTGTCAATTTCTTTGCTTTCCATAGCGCTGGCTTTGTCCGTCTCGGCGGCTGTCGGATTTATTTTCGGTTTGTATCCCGCTAGAAAAGCCAGCAAATTACAGCCGGTTGAAGCTTTAAGGCATGAATAACATATGAATTTTTCAACAATCATAAAAATTTCTTTACGCTCCATAAAAGCAAATAAGACAAGGACTGGACTTACTGTTTTGGGTATAGTTATCGGAATAGCCAGCGTCATTGTCGTGTATTCGGCCGGGCAAGGAATAAGCGGGTTGATTTACGGGCAAGTTGAATCTTTCGGAGGGACAAATTTGATAGAAACCGAAGTTAAAGCTCCTACCGGCAAAAAAGGCATGGCCGCGGAACAGCAAAGCGCCATAGCCATAGCGCAGGGGGCGCAAATCACGACGCTCACATTAGAAGACATGGAAGATGTCGGGAAATTGCCGAATATAAAAAGTTATTACGCCGCGATATTGGGGCAAGAGCAAGTCAATTACAATGAGCAGTCAAAAAAATCTTTTATTTTCGGCACAACTGCGGGCATTATAGGCATTGATAAAACTGAGATTGATTACGGAAGATATTTCAGCGATGAAGAAGATAAATCGGAGTCTTCGGTAGCAGTGCTGGGGTATAAAATAAAAGATAAATTATTCGGAGACAGCGATCCTTTGGGCAAATATGTAAAAATCAGAAAAGTGAAATTCCGCATTATCGGAGTCGCCAAAGAAAGGGGAGCGGTAATGAGCTTGGATTATGATAATTTTGTTTTTGTTCCGATCAGGACTTTGCAGAAAAAAATTATGGGAATTGACCATGTCACTTTCATTATGCATCAGCTTGAAAATCCCGATTTGGCCGATGAAACCGCCGAAGAAGCCAGACTTATCATTCGTGCGAACCACGATATCGCTTCCAATCCTCTTGAATTCAAGCCCGGCGAACTTATAAGCAAAAATATCGGCGAAGGCATGACGGATACAAGTAAAGATGATTTCAGAGTTGTTACAATGAAAGAATCTTTATCTGTTTTAGACACTGTTACCGGCGCCATTACTTTGATGCTTTTGGCGATTGTCGCCATATCATTAGTTGTTGGAGGGGTTGGCGTTATGAATATAATGTATGTTATTATCATAGAAAGAACATCTGAAATAGGATTAAGAAAAGCCGTTGGCGCGAAGTATAATGACATTATGCTTCAATTTCTCTTTGAATCTTTAATTATAACGCTAATCGGAGCTATTGTAGGAATTTTAGCCGGCGCCGGAGTTTCATATTTAATCGCCTTTGGCGCCGGACATTACGGCATGGATTGGAAATTTTCAATTCCGATGAAAGCTTATTATGTTTCATTGGCTTTTGCTGTAATTTTTGGACTGGGTTTCGGAGTTTATCCGGCGCGCAAAGCCGCCAAACTTGATCCCATAGAAGCGTTGAGGCAGGAATAGATAGAAATATTATGATAAAAATAAATTTTAAAAATCTGCATGATTCGGCCGGCAATTTAATCGGCGCCATTCCGGCCGTTAAAAAGCGCCGCCTGCTAAATTCATGGCGCAAAATTTTAAAATATTTTTTCTTGATTTTGATTTTTTTATTTCTGCTTTCGGTGATTTCAATATTGCCTCAAATCGCGGGCGTAAAAGAAATTTATAATCACGCGATCAAGGGGAAAAACTATTTGGAGCAAGCCGTAATTTTCGCGAAAAATGATGATTTTTCTCAAGCCGCCCGTTTGGCCGATTCGGCTGAAAACAATTTCAATTTTTCAATCAATGGCATAAAAAACATAAAAAATAATAATCTCATAAATCATGTTCCGGCATTTTTTAACATTTTAAACGATTGCGAGAATATTTTGGTTTCAATACAATTTTTAAGCAAAGCCGCGGGCAGAGGAGCGAACTTCGCGCAGAGCTTGGAAAATCTTCTGGAGGGAAATAAAAAATTAAGCTTTTCAAAATTCAGCATTGAAGAAAAGCGCGGCATTCTTAAAAAAATATTTGAATCGTCTCCCGAATTAAACGGCATAAAAGCGGATTTGGATTTGGCTTATATCAATCTGGAACAGCTTAATTCGCCGGTTGTGGCGCGCGTTTCCGGAGATAAAATTTCCAAATTAAAAGATCAGATAGAAGAAATAAGCTCGGCTCTTGAAAAAGCCATTCCTTTTTCGCAGATGATTCCGGCGCTTACGGGTTATCCGAATGAAGTGACATACTTGGTTATGCTCCAAAATAACGACGAATTAAGGCCGACCGGAGGATTTTTGGGAACTTATGGAATTTTGCGCGTCAAGGACGGGGAGATAGAGAGTTTTAACACTCATGATATTTATCATCTTGACATGCCTGTCCAAAATAAAATGAACATAGAGCCTCCTGAACCGATAAAAAAATATTTGAATAAAAAATGGTATCTGCGAGATTCAAATTGGTCTCCGGATTGGCCTTCTGCCGCCGGAAAAATAAGCGAATTTTATCAGATGGAAAGCGCTTTGAATCCGGAAGCTGAAAAAATTTCGGATTTTTCCGGAGTTTTGGCAATCACTCCGGAATTTGTCATTGATTTATTGAAAATAACCGGGCCGATAACCGTTGAAGGGCATTATTACGGCAAAGATAATTTTCAAGATTTGCTGCAATACAGGGTTGAAAAAGAATATGCCGATTTGGGAATTTCTTCATGGAATAGAAAAGAAGTGATCGGGCCGATATTTGAAAAACTGAAAATTGAAATTTTTGATCTGCCTCCGGATAAATGGCCGGAAATTATCAACGCCATCGCCGGCAGTTTAGCTAAAAAAAATTTGATATTTTATTTAAAAGACAATCGGCTGGAAAATATAGCGGAGCAGAACGGCTGGGCTGGAGAAGTAAAAAACAATAATCAAGACTACTTGATGGTTGTTGACGCAAATTTGGCGGCTTTAAAAACCGACGCTTCAATGGACAGAAGCATAAATTACAAAGTGAGCGAAGAGTCCGGCGGCTTATTCGCCAAAATCACTCTCAACTATTCCCATAACGGCAAGCCTGATTGGAAAACAAGCGAATATAAAAGCTACACGAGAATCTACGCGCCGTTGGGGAGCCGGCTGATTAAAATCAGCGGGTATGACAGCGATCAAATAGACTCCGGAGAAGAATTCGGGAAAACTTGGTTCGGCTTTTACTTGACCGTCCAGCCGGGCAAAATAAATAATATAACAATTGATTATGAATTGCCGCGATTGGTTTTTTTAAATAACAGCTACGGGCTTTATATCCAAAAACAGCCGGGCAAAGAGCTTAATTATCTTTCAGTTGACTTAAACTTCGCAAATAGTATAAAATCATATAGTCCGGCAAACCTGTCAACTCAAAAAATCGGATCAGGAAGATTGAAATGGAAAGGGGATTTGAATATAGACAGGAATTTAACAGTGAATTTTTAATTTTATGTTTATCAAGAGAATCGGAATAGATTTGGGAACAACTTATACTTTGGTGCATTTGCCCAAAAGAGGCATTATAATCAACGAACCCAGCGTGGTGGCGATTTCTTTGATTGATAAAAAAATATTGGCTGTAGGTAATGAAGCCAAAGATATGCTTGGCAGAACTCCCGATACCATCGTAGCGATCAAACCTCTGAAAGACGGGGTTATAGCCGATTACCATACTACGGAAGCCATGTTAAGGTATTTTATAAACAAAGCTTTGGGCGGAATAAGAATATTCAGACCCGAAGTCATGGTGGCGGTTCCGGCAGGCATCACTTCCACTGAAAGGCGGGCCGTGATAGACGCTACCATAGCCGCCGGCGCCAGAGCCGCTTACATCATTAAGGAGCCTATTGCCGCGGCAATAGGAGCCGATATTCCCATTGGATCGGCTTCCGGGCACATGATAATTGATATAGGAGGAGGAACCGCGGAAATGGCCGTAATTTCTTTGGGAGGAGTGGTAACTTCAACTTCAGTGAGAATCGGCGGAAATAAATTTGACGATGCCATACAAGAATTTATCAGGCGAAAATACAATCTTGCCATCGGAGAAAGAACGGCAGAAGAAACTAAAATAAAAATAGGAAGCGCTCTTTATCTGGAAGATAAGCTCACCATGGAAATACGCGGCCGCGATATGATAACTGGCTTGCCGAGAAATATCATTGTCAATTCCGACGATGTTACGGAAGCCATTCAAAACGAATTGGAAGCCATAATCAACGCGGCCAAAAGAGTGCTTCAGGAAACTCCTCCAGAATTAGCCGCCGACATCATGGATAAAGGAATGGTATTGTCAGGAGGCAGTTCTTTATTAAGAAACATGGATCAATTGCTTTCGCGCACGACTGATGTTCCGGCTTATGTGGCGGATGACGCTTTGCTATGCGTTGCCAAAGGAACAGGCATCGCGCTGGAAAATTTAGACTCATATAAGCGCTCAATATTCGCCACAAAATAAAACCTCTGTCATTGCGAGCGACCGCAGGGAGCGTGGCAATCTCACATACTATTTGCTAAACTGAAAGATTGTTTTATAAAAGAACATTTAATTTATATTAAATTGTTTGTGAGATTGCTTCGTCGCCCGAGTACGGGCTTCTCGCAATGACAATTTACATTTATGTTAATCGGAATTGACGCCTCAAGGGCCAATAGAAAATTCAAAAGCGGCACGGAATGGTATTCTTACCATTTAATACGGGAGCTTGCCAAAATTGATTCAAAAAATCAATATATTTTATATAGCGATAAACCTTTAAAAAGAGGCTTGATTGATTTGACTGATGAAAATGATTCTGACAATCCGATAAAAATAAATAGTTGCGGATGGCAGGAAATAAAAAGTCAACATGGGAATTTTCGCGCTAAAATCTTAAAATGGCCTTTTCAATTTCTTTGGACTCAAGCCAGGCTGTCCTATGAAATACTGGCTCATCCGGTTGACATTCTTTTTATTCCGGCGCACGCTTTGCCTATTATACATCCGAAAAAATCCATCGTAACTATTCATGACATAGGTTTTGAACGCTATTGCAATCTTTATAATGCCGACAAAATAGGCCCGGAAAACGGGTTAATTTCAAAAATATTTGATTTTTTAGCTCAGATGTTCACTTTCGGAAAATTTCGGTCAAATATTCTTGATTATCACAGCTGGTCTGCCAAATTTTCTCTTTCGCGCGCCGCCGCGATTATCGCCGTTTCGGAATTTACGAAAAAAGAAATAATGGAACTTTATAAAACCGATGAGAAAAAAATCAAAGTCGTGCGGCACGGATTGGACGGAAAACTTTACCGCCGGATAAGCGACAATGAAAAGATAGAACAAGTTTTAAATAAATACGACATTAAAAAGCCTTATATTTTTTATGTCGGCCGTTTGGAAAAAAAGAAAAATACGGCCAAATTGGTTGAAGCTTACGCGGTAATGAGAAAAAAATTCAAACACATAAAGCATAAGATGGTTTTAGTCGGCAGCGCCGGTTTCGGATTTGACGAAGTTAAATATGTAATCAACGAGTTTGATATTGAAGAAGATGTCATTATAACTGGATGGATTCCGGAGTCTGATATGCCTTATATTTACAATGGCGCCGATATGTTTGTTTTTCCTTCCATTTACGAAGGGTTCGGCATACCTTTGCTTGAAGCCATGTCGTGCGGAACTCCGATCGCGGCTTCAAATACGGCTTCAATACCCGAAGTCGCGCAAGATGCGGCTTTGCTTTTCAATCCGGAAAACAAAGACGATATGGCTGAAAAAATGGCGAAAATATTATCAGATAAGCAATTTGCCGAAAAATTGGCGGAAAAAGGATTTGCCAGAATAAAAGACTTCAGTTTGGAAAAATGCGCCAAGCAAACATTGGAGCTGATTGAAAATATATAGCGGCTTATGTTATAATTAAATATTATGGCTATAAAACCGCCGCCAAGAATTATAGGTGTATTTTTAATCGGAATAATCGCGTTTTTGAGTTTTTTTGTTTTTACCGGCGGTAATGCTTCCGAAAACATACAAAATAATTTCGTACCCGATGAAATATTGGTAAAATTTCAATATTCGCCAAACCCAGTAACGATTAAAATAGCCAACTCCGGAGATTTTAACGAATTTTTGGATTATTATAATAATTTGCCGGAAATTGACTACGCGGAACCGAATTATATTTATCAATCATCAATAATACCGTCCGACACTTTTTTAAACAACCAATGGTATTTGCAAAAAATCAAAGCCATTGAAGCTTGGAACAGCGTTAGAGAAAGCCCCGAAGTTATAATAGCTATCGCGGATTCAGGAACTCAAATAAGCCATCCTGATTTGCAAAGCAATATTTGGGTTAATAAAAAGGAAATCGCGAACAACAATATTGATGATGACAAAAACGGCTTTATTGATGATGTGAACGGCTGGGATTTTGTGAATAATCTTTCAGACCCCGGACCGAAATTCAATGCCGGATTCAGCGAAGACGGAATTTTTCACGGCACCATTATTTCCGGAATCGCCGCGGCTTCGGGAAATAACGCGGCCGGAATTTCCGGAATAACATGGAAAGCGAAAATAATGCCTCTCAAAGTTTTGGATGACAGCGGAGAAGGCAGTTCCTCAAAAGTCATAAAAGCCATTGATTACGCGATTGCCAACGGAGCCAATATTATAA
This sequence comes from bacterium, assembly GCA_043807825.1. Classification (GTDB taxonomy): domain Bacteria; phylum Patescibacteriota; class Patescibacteriia; order Patescibacteriales; family GWC2-42-12; genus JACPHD01. The sequence continues at coordinate 18,777 of JAZDFM010000045.1, forward strand.
ATTTAAGTTTTGTGGGGTTCGGATACAGCAAAGGGCTTGACGAAGCGGTCAAGCGCGCTTATGACGCCGGATTGATCATCGTCGCGGCCGGGGGCAACGAGGTCGGGCAGGGGAATGGATATTCTTTAGATGAGACTCCCATGTATCCGGTTTGCCTTGACGGCGCCAACGGCGAAAATCGCGTCATTGGAGTGGCGGCCACGGACACAATGGACCAAAAAGCTCCGTTTTCCAGTTTTGGCAGAAAATGTATTGACATTTCAGCTCCCGGAATAAGCATTTTCAGCGCGGTTGTTTATTCGCCGAACCATTATATGGAAAATCAGCCTTTTAATAAATATTATGACGGCTATTGGTCAGGAACATCCGCCGCCGTTCCGATGGTAAGCGGAGCCATCGCTCTTATAGAAAGCGCCAATCCTTCTTTAAACAGAGATCAAGTTATCAAAGCTTTACTGGATAATTCCGATAATATAAGCCGAACAAACCCCAATTATTTATCACAACTTGGAAAAGGCAGATTGAATGTCGCGGCATCGGTTGATTACGCCCAAAGCGCGTTAAAAAATAAAAGCGAAAAATTGCTGATCGGCCCGAAAAACGGCATGGCGAGCCTTGTAAAAATTACCGATCAAGACGGAAAAAAAGACAATGAATTTTACGCTTACGGAGTGAATTTTAAAGGAGGCTTAAGCTTCGCGTCAGGAGACATAAATAATGACGGCCGACAAGAAATAATCACCGCGGCCGGGCCCGGAGGAGGGCCGCATATCAGAATTTTTAATATCAACGGTGATGTAATAGGGCAATTTTTCGCTTTTGATCCTAATTTTCGAGGAGGCGTCAATATAACGAGCGCGGATGTGAACAAAGACGGAAGCGATGAAATAATAGCCGTTCAAGCTTCAAATGGAAATTCCGAAATAAAAATTTTTAATCAAAAAGGCCAGCTGCTGGGTTCATTTTACGCTTATGACGATAAATTCAAAGGCGGATTGAATATCGCGTCAGGAGACACGGATGGAAATGGCGAAGATGAAATAATTATCGGCCTTGCTTCGGGGAAAATTCCCGAAGTGAGAATATTTAAGCCGATCGGAGTTTTGCTGGGGCAATTTTTAGCTTATCCGAAAACTTTTCTCGGAGGCGTTAAAGTGTCAGCCGCGAATATTAAAAGCGGCCCCAAAGCTTATATCATAACAGCGCCGGAAAAAGGCGGCGGACCGCATGTTAAAATTTTTGACAACAAAGGAAATTTGATTTCGCATTTTTTCGCTTTCAACGGCAATTTCCGCGGCGGAGTAAGCTTGGCGAAAGCCGATGTTGACAATGACGGGCTTGATGAAATAATAGCGGCCGCCGGACCGGGCGGAGCGCCTCACGCGCGGGTTTTCAAATCCGATGGTAAAATAGCCGGATCGTTTTACGCTTATGAAGAAAGTTTCTCCGGAGGAGTCAATGTCGGAAGCATTAAAATAACTAAATAATTTACATGGGACTGCCGCCGAATGCGCTTTTGATGATATTTTTCTGAATTTTGAGGAAATTTTGCAAAATTTACCGAAATTCAGAAAAATAGCGCAAATCGGGCATTCGGCGGCAGTCCCTAAATATAAAAGTATGGGTAAAAGAGCTATTTTTGGCAAAAAAAATGTTTTAGTGGCCGGAGGAGCCGGTTTTATAGGATCGCATTTATGCGACAGGCTTGTTGAAAATTGCAAAGTTATCTGCATAGATAATTTTTCAACGGGAGATGAGATAAATATAGACCACCTGCTTTCCGACCCGAATTTTGAATTTATCAAGCATGATATTACCGAGCCGATTGATTTGGAAAAATTGCCCGAATTGCAAAAATTTAAAATAGAATTTCAGGGAATACAGGAAATTTACAACCTTGCCTGCCCGACCTCTCCGAAAGATTTTGATAAAAACAAGATTCCGACTTTGCTGGCTTCGTCTTACGGAATTAAAAATCTTCTTGACTTGGCGGCGCGCTATCAATCCAAAATTATGCAATTTTCTTCATCCGTCGTCTATGGACCCAGAACATCCGCCGACGAGAGAATTAAAGAATATGAAACAGGCAAAGTTGATTTTCTTTCCGAAAGAAGCTCTTACGACGAAGGCAAAAGATTTTCCGAAACAATGGCTGAAAATTACGGCAAAGTTTTCGGGATTGATGCGAAAATAATCCGCCTGTTCAGGATATACGGCCCGAGGATGAAATTAAACCAAGGCAATTTGATCCCGGATTTTATAAACAGCGCTTTGGAAAATTCCGATTTGGTTGTTCCCGGAGATAAAAAATTTTCAACTTCGCTTTGCTACATAAGCGATTGCGTTGACGCTTGCTTAAAGATAATGGAAAGCGATGTGAAAGGCCCGGTGAATATCGGATCGGATGTTGACGCGAATATGCCAAAAATTTGCGAAATGATTATAAAAATTTTGGATTCAAAATCAAAAATAAAATATTCCGACAAGCATTTTTTCATCAGCGAATTATGCCTGCCGGACATAACAAAGGCCAAAGAAGAGCTCGGCTGGATGCCGATTGTAACTTTGGAAAACGGCTTGCGAAAAACCATAGACGATTTGCGCGCCAGCAAAGGATTAAAAACCGTTATATAATATGAAAATATTTTGCGTTATTCCGGCATTCAACGAAGAAAAAAATATAGCCGCCGTTGTAAGCCGAGCGAAAAATTTTACCGATGTCGTGGTAGCCGTAGATGATGGCTCAAGCGACAGGACAGCTGATTTCGCTGAAAAATCGGGCGCGGTTTTGCTTAAACACATAATAAACCGGGGGCAGGGCGCGGCCTTGAGAACCGGGACGGCGTATTGTTTGGATAACGGCGCCGATATAATCGTCCATTTTGACGCTGACGGCCAATTCTTAAGCCAAGACATAAAAAGAGTGGTGGCTCCGATTGAACTCGGCCAAGCGCAAGTTGTTTTCGGTTCGCGTTTTCTTTGCGCCGAGCATAGCTCTGAAATGCCGTTTTTTAAAAAATATTTTATTATGCCTTTGGCTAAAGCGGCGAATAAATTATTTTTCGGCATTAACCTAACTGATCCGCAAAGCGGTTTCAGGGCGATGTCCGCCGAAGCGGCTAGCGAAATCAGCTGGAAACAAGACAGAATGGCCCATTGTTCCGAAATAATGTTTGAAGTTAAAAAAAATAATTTTAAAATAAAAGAAGTACCCATAAAAGTAATCTACAAAAATTTCGGGCAAAATTTTTCCGGAGGATTGAAAATTTTGAAAGATTTGTTTATCGCCATGCTTGTTAATAAAAATTAATTTGATATTTTATGCTCCAACAAATAATCGCGCTTATAATCATCGCTTTTTTTCTATCAAGGCTTTGCTGGCAGAAGCGAAAAAATCATATCGGCATGAATGAATTTTTGTTTTGGCTGGCGTTCTGGGTTTTATCCGCCGTTTTAATAATTTTCCTCAAATTTATTGATAAATTAGCGGCCGGATTGGGATTTACCGGATCTGGAATTGAAATCTTGCTGTATTCAAGCGTAGCCGTTTTATTTTATTTTATTTTCCGCTTGCGCTTAAAATTGGAAAAAATTGAAAAAGACATAACTAAAATAGTCCAAAATATAGCTTTAAAAAAATGAGAATAGCCCAAATAGTTTGCACATTTCCTCCTTACCGCGGAGGAATAGGCAACAGCGTCTGCAATATTTCCGAAAATTTATCCGACATGGATCATGAAGTAGTTGTTTTTACCACGGATTATAATTATAAATCGGAAAACGAATTTCATCACCATGAAGGAAAATTCATCATTGAACGGATCAAGCCTTTGTTTAAAATCGGCAACGGCGCTTTCATACCACAGCTTTTTTGGAAATTGAAAAATTTTGATATTATACATCTTCATTATCCTTTTTACGGAGCGATCAAGGCTGTTCTGCTTAGAAAATTACTATCGGGAAAAAAAATGAAATTAGTCGTCCATTACCACATGGACAGCAAGGCCGGCGGGCTGAAAGGCGTTATTTTTCGTTTGTACAATATTTTTATTCTGCCTTTGATAGCCAGAGCCGCAAAAATCATCACATGCGCTTCCATTGATTATGTAAAACATTACAACTTAAAAAAATATTACCAAGCCCACCCCGGTAAATTCAGAAACATATCATTCGGAGTTAATCTTGAACAATTCGTCACTTATCATGACAGCGTCAATAAAGACAGAAAAAACAAAATCATTTTATTTGTCGGCGGACTTGACAGGGCGCATTATTTCAAAGGCCTTGAAAATTTAATTAAAGCTTTCGCTGAAATATCCGAAAATCATGAATTTAATCCGATTATTTTGAATGTTGTCGGAAAAGGAGATTTATTGCCTTACTATAAAAGCATCACCGCTAATTTGGGAGTTGAAAAATCCGTATTTTTTTATGAAAATGTTGATAACAGCAAATTGGTCAATTTTTATAATTACTGCGATTGCGTGGTCCTCCCGTCAACCAACAAATCGGAAGCTTTCGGCCTTGTGCTTCTTGAAGCCATGGCTTGTTCAAAACCGATAATCACTTCTAATTTGCCGGGCGTCCGAAGCGTTTTTAAAAATGGCAGGCAAGGATTATTGGCCAAACCCAATGATGCAAAAGATTTGGCCGATAAAATAAAAATTATTTTAGGCGACAAAAAATCGGCTCAAGCCATGGGAATTGAAGGCAGAAAACTTGTTGAAAGCAAATACACATGGATTAAGGTGGCGAAAAGGCTTGATATTATTTATCACTACCTGAAATACAATCCGAAAATATGAAAATTTGTTTAATGAATAATCTATACAAGCCGTTTAACAGGGGAGGGGCGGAGAAAGTGGCGGAAACCATCGCGAATGGATTATCTGAAGCCGGGCATGAAATTTTCATTATCGCCGTGAAACCGCGCGGAGAAAAATTCCCAGCGCATTATCTGAACAGTTTATATTGCGATTTAAGCGAATTGCCGGAATTTATACGATTGCTTTGGCATATTTGGAACATGTTTAATTTCATAAATTATTTTAAGATAAAAAAAATTTTACAGAAAGAAAGATGCGAAGCCGTTATCACGAATAACCTGATGGGGCTCGGATATTTGGTTCCGGCGGCCATACGAAGCTTAAAAATAAAACATTTGCATATCGTCCATGACATTCAATTGATCCATCCTTCTGGCGTGATTTATTATGGCAAAGAGAGGATAATCAACGGTTTTTCCGCCAAAATTTATTCCGGATTATGCAGATGGCTTTTCGCTTATCCGTCAGCGGTAATTTTTCCTTCGCGCTGGATCAAAAATCAACATATTGAAAAAAAATTTTTTCCGCGCTCCGAAATAATTGTGTTGCCGAATCCGGTGGGTTCCTCGCCTAAAAAAACAAGCCCGGAAGGCAATTTTAAATTTTTATTTTTAGGCCAGATTGAAAAGCATAAAGGAATTTTTTTGCTAATGCGGGCTTTTAATAAACTAAAAAAACAACGCCCCGAAGTTGAATTAATTTTAGCCGGAAACGGATCGCAAATTGAAAACGCACGCCGATTGGCGACAAGCGATAAAAATATCAAATTTATGGGCTGGCACGGCGATGAACAGGCTGATAAACTGCTACTTTCAAGCCATTGCCTTGTTTATCCATCTCTTGTTTATGAAAACTGCCCTCACGCGATCCAATGCGCTTTGTCGGCCGGATTACCGGTCTTGGCCGCCGATATCGGCGGAATTCCGGAACTTTTAGGCAAAAACGGCGCGCTATTTAAACCGAATGATTCTGACGATTTGGCCGAGAAAATGATTTGGATGATTGAAAATATGCCGAAAAACAGCAAAACGCCAGATTTCAATGTTGAAAATTATATAAAAAGAATTATTGCTATTTTCTCTTATATGTAAAAACATAAGCCTGTCCGCCGTTGATTTTTTTCCAATCATCGGCGGATAATTTCGCCTCATCTGAAATTTTAACAAAATCGCGCCAATATCTGTCCAGCACAAAATAGCCACGGTTTACTCCGGCCAAATCCATGGCCGCGAACATTGTATCTCGGCTCGGTTGTTTATATACCATGTCCAAATAATATTGATATAATGGCGAACTTGTTGGAATGGGATAATAAAAAATTTGGCCGGAACCGTAATATTTTTTAAATCCGAACTTGCTCAAAGCCGCTGCGCTTGTTTGCTGATTGCACAAAACTATATAATTATCTTCGGATTCTTCATTTATAAAATCAACCGCTTCCATATCAGCTGACGAAACCGAATATCCCCGCGAATTGAAATAATTGTCATGGCGCGGGTAAGTTATATACAAAGAAGCCGTGAGAAGCATAATTAAAAATGCCGTGAAGCTTGAGACGATAAAAAGATTATGTTTTAATATTTTTTCAATCAGGGCGTAAATTGAAACCATAAAAAACGGAATCAGAAATAGGCACGCGGCCAATAAAATTCTCCGCGGATAATCATCTCTCTCGTAGCCGATTAAAAAATCAAACCGAATTTTGGAAGCGACCAGATATGACGCGAACAAAGCCGCGGCCATCGCCGAATAAATCCAAAATATTCCGCACCGCGCGCGGTTCTTCCAGACTATAAAAATTCCAGATAAAGCGAGTAATACGATAATAAATTTCAAATTAAATCCGTATAAATAAGCGAAATTCAAAATAAAATTTTCTTGGCCGGCGAAATGGACTTCAAAATTTCTTGCTGCTTGAAATAAGTTTTCCCCTGAAGCGGACGCGGACAGATTGCTGTTTAAAAAATAAAACAATGCCGGAATTATGCCGACCGCCGTTAAAAACAGAAACGCGTAAAAATATTTTTTTGTTTTTATTCGGCCGCTGCGGTAAACCGCCAAAAAAGCGCTGAACAGCAAAGCCGGAATTCCAGCCACCGGATGGGTAATCGCCGCGGCCGAAGACAAAAGCAAAATTACCAAAAAATCATGAAAATTTCGGCATCGCATCCCGAATAAAATCGCCAGCGCCAAAAACAGGTAAGAAATATTTTGAGGAGTTGTGACTATTAAAAAGGGGAAACCGAAAGATAAGATTGAGATAATCAATATCAAGCTTATTTTATCGGAATCAAACCAATGCTTTGAAGCCCGCCATAAAGCCATGGGCAGAAACAGCGCGGCCATAACAGGCAGAAGAAACTTATCAAGCGAAATTACGGAAATAGAGGATATTTTACGCGCTATGGCGACTAAACCGTATTGCCCCAAATAATAAAAAGGCTTGGGATCCACCGACCCTGTTCTGTCAATCAAATTTTCAGTTGCTTGATGGATGAACGAATCATAGCCGTAGCCGAGTTTGTACACTATCAGCGCGGCTGAAAAAGACAGAAAATAATAAAACATTATGAGCCATAAAGCCGTTTTTTTATTAACAACGGCATTGCAAATTAAAAACAGCGCGGCCATGGCATAGGCGATAAAAAAATATTTCGGAACAGCCTGCCACGGAGAAACTATCGCGCTGGCAGTCCGGCTTTTGAACAAAACGCAAAAGCATAAAATTAAAACCAAAAAATAAGCCGCGGAGCTGAAAATTTTTAAACCGTATGAAAATCCGTCGCTGTTTTTAATGTCCGGCTGTTTTTGAAAACACCTTGTTTTTTTGTTTAAAATGATGTAAAAATATTGTATAATAACAAAAGAAATTACCGCTAAAATTAAACTAATTATCACACCGGCGCCATTTAGGGCGTAAAAACGGTAAACAAGGCCTCCGAATACCGAGATAAGGCATATTGAAATTAACAGAGAATTTAAGATATTTAAGAGTCTATTATTCATTGTATTGCCGTTATTTTACCATATTCATGATGATAATAAAAATTAAAAATTGGCTGAAAAATCATTGGCGATCGGTTATTGTGGCCGCGGCGGCATTTTGTTTTTTTATCGGCGCGGCAAGCTTTAACCATTTTACCCAATCGGATGATTTTATCAAGTGGCTGTCTCCGGACGAATCTTCCAATTATCTTTTTTCAAAATTATACGCTCAAGAAGGCCAGTTGATGTTTTTTGAAAAATATAATATTTTATCCGATGATATAATGCATCCGCGAAGCGTACGAAGCGATTGGGGATGGCTTAAGCCGGTAAGTTTTCTCGGCGTTATTTTAATTTACGGGAAAATAGCGAGCATGGCGTCTTATAAAATTTTGCCTTATTTGACTCCTTTTTTCGCCGCTCTGGGAATCGTTTTTTACTATTTATTGATTAAAAAAATTTTTGGCAAACGCACTGGATTTATTTCAGCTCTTATTCTTTCAGTTTTTCCGGCTTTCGTTTATTACAGCGCGCGGAGCATGTTCCATAACACGCTGTTCACGGTTCTGCTCATAGCCAGCTTTTATTTCGCTTATTTATCGGCCGAAAATAAAAAAATCGCGCCAACAGTTGAAATTTTGCCGAATTTATTCGCGGCTTTGAGCGGATGCTTGCTCGGATTGGCGATAATAACCCGATCTTCGGAATTAATTTGGCTGATTCCGGTTTGGCTGATTATTTGGCTGCCCAATGTTAAAAAATTCGGCTTAATAAAACTCATAATTTTTATCGCTTTCTTGTTTTTCGCGATTTCACCGGCTATGTATTGGAACAAAATATTATACCAGTCGTATTGGCGCGGAGGATACAATGAAATGAACCAGTCTATTATAAATATGGCAAACGCGGCGGCAAGCGGCGGAGATATAAAAAACAGCATGGCGCAAATAAAAAATAATTTTTTCCATTTCGGCTTTCATCCGGCCGAAAGCTTAAAAATGCTTTATTTTTACTTCGCTAAAATGTTTTATTGGATCTTTTGGCCGGCTTTCTTCGGATTTTTATTGATGCTCGCGAAAATAAAAAAATGGAAAAAAAAACATTTCGTTTATCTGATATCGCTGTTCGCGGCCGCGGCCATTTTAATATCTTATTACGGAAGCTGGGATTTCCACGATAACCCCGACCCTAAAAGCCGGACGATCGGAAATTCATATGTCCGCTACTGGCTTCCGATTTATCTCGGCGCCATTCCTCTGGCGGTTGTATTTTTCGTGAAATTTTCAAACATTTTCAAGAAAAAAATTCTAATTCGCGGTTCGCGCTTTTTAATTGTTTCTTTCATATTTTTTGTTTCCATTAGATTTGTCTTATTCGGTTCAGATGAAGGCTTGATAACATCGGCGAGAAAACAGCTCGCTGTCCGCTCCGAATATGAAAAAATAATAAGCTTAACCGAAAATAACGCGGTTATCATAACCCAATACCATGATAAAATTTTATTTCCGAAAAGAAAAGTCATAGTCGGCCTGTTTGACGACGCGAATATGATAGAAAAATACGCGTCTTTAATAAAATATCTGCCTGTTTATTATTATAATTTCACTTTTCCGGAAAAAGATTTTAATTATTTGAATAACAAAAGATTGCCCGAATTCGGCTTAAAAATAGAAACAGCCGCCGCAATTTCCGAAAATTTTACGCTTTATAAATTATTATTAAAATAAATTTAGACCGTTAAATAATTAAATTCGCCTCTTCTCTTTGTCATTCCCGCGAAGGCGGGAATCCAGGAGTTAAGCGAAAAAAATCTGGATTCCCGCCTTCGCGGGAATGACAATATGGAGGCTGTATGAATAATAAAAAAATAAAAAAAATAGGGATTGACGCTCGTTTTTACGGCCCCATAGGCAAAGGGCTGGGCAGATACACTCAAGAAATAGTTGACGGAATAATCAAGATTAGCCAAAACGATGAATACGAATATACAGTTTTCTTGCGTCAAGAAAATTTTTCCGATTTTGAATGCCGCGGCGCGAAAGTGAAAAAGATATTGGCCGACATAAAATGGTATGGCTTGGCCGAACAAATTATTTTTCCGATTTTAATTTGGCGCGAACGGCTGGATTTGATGCATTTCCCGCATTTCAACGCGCCGATATTATGCCCGGTAAAATTCGTTATTACTATTCACGACCTTATTTTAATAAAATTTCCCACTTTTCGCGCAACGACTTTGGGGCCGCTTTTATACAAGATAAAAAATTCGGCTTACAAAATAGTAATCCGTTCAGCCCTGAAAAGAGCGAAAACAATCCTAACGGTTTCCGAATACACGAAACAAGCCATAATAGAACAATTTAAAATCAACCCCGGAAAAATAACCGCTATTTACGAAGGCGTGGCCGATTTAACTCCCGGTCAAGCCGCAAAAGGCGAGACGCCGTTCAAACAGCCATATTTGCTTTATGTAGGCAACGCTTATCCGCATAAAAATTTGGAAGGCTTAATAAAAATATTTTCAAAAATAAATGAAAATTCTCCCAACCTGAAATTGATTCTGGTGGGAAAAAACGATTATTTCTACGACCGGCTCAAGCAATACGCGAAAAATTTTTCAAAAAACATCATTTTCCCCGGATATATTCCGGATAACGAGCTTGGGGCGCTCTATGAAAACGGCTTAATTTATATTTTTCCTTCTTTTTATGAAGGCTTCGGCTTGCCGCCCCTTGAAGCCATGTCGCGCGGCTTGCCGGTGGTAAGCTCAAATAAAACCTGCCTGCCGGAGATACTCGGACAAGCCGCACTATATTTTAATCCGGAAGACGAAACGGATATGGAAAATAAAATCAAACAAGCGATCGCCGATGGACAATTGCGCGAAAATCTGCGGATCAAAGGATATGAACAAGCTAAAAAATACAGCTGGAAGAATTGCGCCGCAGAAACATTTGAAATTTATAAAGACTCTGTAAAATAAATGTTTCCTTAAAATTTGTCCAAAAATATTTATTTGTGTTATAATATTGGCATGGTTTTGAAAAAAAATAATCATCTTAAAATAAATTTCGGCGCGAACTCGTCAAGATTTGTCGTTGACTTAAAATTAAAAGAAGAATCAAAACGCGAAACATCTGAAAATTTCAGCGCGAAGATTGAATCAAGAATTGAAAAACTTGTTGAAATTGACTATGGGAAAAAAATAAACTTCGCGCTTGAACAGTTGAAAAAAGCTGGGATGGCGATAAAGGCGATAAAAATAAAATCCGCCAGCCGGCTGAAAAAAGCGAAAATACAAGCGGGTTCGCGCTGCGAAAACGCGATTGACCGAATAATTTTCATTGAATTCGCCAGATTGCTATTTTTAATTTTGAAAAAAATATTCAATCTGTCCGGAAAAATATGCTTCGCGGCCGGATACGCGATTGTATTTGTTTTAAGGCTGGCTTATTTGCTTATTCTGAAAACGGCTGAAAAGATAAAAAATAAAATTTTCAGCTTCGCGAAAAAAGATCTTCTTCCAAGCCCCGATATCGGATACTTGAAGCCGGCTTTGATATTCGCCGGAGCGTTGCTTGTTATAGTTCTGCCGGTAAAAGCATGGACTTACTATAAAGCCGCGTACGCGATAAAAGGCAATGTTTTGGGAGCCAGCGAAAACGCGGTCAACGATTTGATTTCAGCCGGACAATCCGTAGCCGATTTTGATTTCGGGAAAGCCGGCCGAAAATTTGAAACGGCAGGCGATAATTTTTTAAAAGCGCGGAATGGCCTTGAAGAAATAAATGGCTTCATATTGGCCTTGGCTTCAATAATTCCGGACAAAAATATTCGCTTGGCCGCGGAAAGCGAAAATATTTTAAAAGCCGGGGAATTGAGCTCTGCGGCCGGAAAAAATTTAAGCTTGGCCATTGAAAGTATTTTCGGCTATAAGGAAAAAAACATTGACAGTATTCTTAAAAATTTAAGTTTTTACGGCCATAACGCCATCAATAATTTGGCGGAGCTTGAAAAAATTCTATATAAAATAAAAAGCGATTCAATACCCGGAAATTACGGAGAGAAATTTATTTTATTGAAACAAAAAACGAGCGAGATTTCAGAAGGCTTGAAAGAATTTATAGGCCTGTCGGATAATCTGGGAGAATTTTTAGGCGCGGCGGCTGATAAGCGGTATTTGCTGGTATTTCAAAACAATTCGGAATTGCGGGCTTCCGGAGGCTTTATAGGAAGTTTCGCTTTGATAGATTTCTCCAAAGGCATGATAAAAAATATTGAAGTTCCATGTGGAGGGAGTTATGACACCGAAGCGGGTTTTTTGAAAAAAATAAAATCTCCGGAACCATTAAGCCTTGTGAGCGCCGATTGGAATTTTTGGGATGCCAACTGGTGGCCCGATTGGCCGACCAGCGCGCGCAAATTATCTTGGTTTTATGAAAATTCGGACGGCTCAACCGTTGACGGAGTGATAGGCTTTACGCCGACGGTTATTGAAAGATTATTGGAAATAACAGGTCCCATTGGCATGAAAGAATACGGCTTAACGATTGATTCGGAAAATTTTTGGTTTGAAACTCAAAAATTGGCCGAACAAAAACCCGATATCACGAAACAGCCTAAAAAGATAATAGGGGATTTGATGAATAAAATAATTGAAGAATTGCCGCTCAAATTAAATAAAGAAAATTTCGCGCCTTTGCTGAAAATTCTTGAGCAATCTTTATCTGATAAAAATATTTTATTTTATTTCACGGATGAAGAGCTTCAGAAAAAAATGGATGATTTCGGCTGGAGCGGCAGAATAAAAGACGCTCACGGAGATTATTTAAGCGTCATAAACACGAATATAGCCGGAGGAAAAAGCGATCGCAAAATCAAACAAAACATTATTCATAAAACCAAGATACAAGACGATGGATCAATTATTGACGACTTAACCATAGAACGCTCGCATGAAGCCGTGAATCGCGAACCTTTTTCGGGAGTCAGAAATGTTGATTGGATGAGAATTTATGTTCCTCTCGGTTCCGAATTGATTGAAGCGACCGGCTTTAAGCCTGTGGATAAAATATTTTTCAAAGACAAAATTGACGGCCTTGCCGACGATCCCGAAGTTTTCGCCTCCGAAAGCGCGGCAACATCCGATAAATCAAGCGGATCTAAAATTTACAGCGAATTTGGAAAAACTGTTTTCGCCAATTGGTCGCAATTGGATCCAGGACAAACAGTAAAAATAAATATAAAATATAAACTGCCTTTCAAAATAACCGATGAAAAACAAAAAAACTTATATTCATATTCTATGCTGGCGCAAAAACAGCCGGGCATGAATTCATCTTCAATTTCCAATGAGCTGGAAATAAGCGGCGGGTTCAAGCCAATTTGGGAATACCCTGATAATTTAAGCAAACAAGAAAATTTTAACAGCGATAAAATAACGGCGATAATATATGAAAAATAACGAAATAAAAATAAAGCTAAGCTCTTCAAGTTTGTCTGAATTCGTCAAACGCCCCCTTGCTTCCGATGAAGAAGTTGAAGCTTTTGAAGAATATATTGAAAATGAAGCCAAAGAAAAAGAAGTAAAAGACAGCTTGGCGAAAATTTATCAAGACGACGAAGGCAATAGTGTTGATGTTAAAAAAATGATAATAAAACCGAGGCGGGGATGGTTTTTTAATTTGTTCGCCTTCGTAACGGTGGCGTTTATTTTAGGCGCGTCGGCTTATGGCGCCTATAATTACATCTATTTGAAAATTATTAGCGGTAATCCGTCAGCTTCGCTTGAGTTTGAGTCCAAAAGCGAGGTCTCGGCCGGCGAAGAATTTTATTATGATTTAAACTACAAAAACGAAGATAATGTAGCGTTGAATAATATTGAAATAAAAGTAAAATATCCCGACAATTTCATATTTCTGGAAAGCGACCCGATCGCCGAAAAAAACAATAACACTTGGGAAATAAAAAGCATTGACCCTCGCCGCAGCGGAATTATAAGGATAAAAGGCAAACTGGCCGGAACCGCGGACAGCGCGAATATTATTTTAGCCGACATGCTTTATACTCCCCAAAATTTTTCCAGCGAATTCAAAAAATCGGCCAGCTTTGAAACTAAAATAAATAATATCGGGCTTGACTTTTCATTCAATAATTCTTCCAGCGCCCTTATCAACGAAGAAAATGAAATCGTGATTAAATTTAAAGCTAAAGCCGGAAATTATATCAATAGTTTCTTTTTAGACATAGAGCGCCCGGAAGAGGTTGAGATAATAAGCGGCGATAAAAAAAGCGATCCCGGGCGCGTAGCTTTAAGCAACTTCGGAAAAAATGAAAACGAAATTAAAATCAAATTCAAAATCAAAGAAAAAAAACAGCCCAGCATAAGCATTAAGCTGAAATTTGAATTGCCAGACCGCGCGGATTCGCCGGAAAAATATTATTCATTTTACGAAAAAGATCTGATATACGATGTTGTTAAAAGCGATTTGAATATTAACTTAATTATTAACGGCTCTCCATTTGATCAAGGAGTTGATTTCGGCCAAACTTTAAACTATTCAATAGACTACGCCAACAAAGGCGACAATGATATGAAAGATGTTATTATTATGGCTGTTTTGGAAAGCGACTTCCTTGATTGGCAAACTCTCAGCGACGGCCATAACGGCAAAACGAGCGGCAATTCCATAAGCTGGAGCAAGCAGGAAATTCCCGAATTGGAAAAATTGCCGAGCGGAGCGGAAGCGGTGATTGATTTTTCAATCAAGATAAAAAAACAATCCGAAGTTGATTTAAGCAAAAGCTACGCCGTCCAAAGCCGCGCGCAATACAGCATTGAAGGAAAAAGTTTTTCAACTGACAGCCAAAGCAATTCCATAACCAATAAAATCAACAGCGATTTGAATTTAACCGAACAAATAAGATACTTTAACGATGATAATATCGCCGTGGGCTCGGGGCCGATTCCGCCTAAAGTCGGCCAAGCCACCAGCTTGAAAATTTATTGGGCTATAAATAACAATTTACACGAATTGAACGACTTACGGATAAGCGCGGACTTGCCGGCCGGCGTAAAATGGGACGGTAAAAACAGATCATCAATCGGATCCTTGGATTACGACAGCCAATCAAATCAGGTTATTTGGCAAATCGGCCGTTTGCCGATTACGATTTATAAAGCCGACGCGGAGTTTAACATCAGCGTAAGACCGGAAGAATCGGACAGAAATAAAATAATGATAATCATGCCGGGCACGGTTGTAAGCGCGATTGACCGGGAAACAAATATGGAAATCAATAAAAAGCTGAAAGCCAAAACCACGAAATTGGAAGATGATAATATGGCAAGCGGCGATGGGATAACGCAGTAATGATTGAATTCTTATGTTTAAAATAATAAAACGCTCAAAAATATCGCAGGCTCGCTTAGGCATAATAAAAACGCCTCACGGCAAAATAGAAACTCCTGTTTTTATGCCTGACGCGACAAGGGGAGCCATAAAAAATTTAAGCTTAAGCGATTTGGAAAAATTGGGGTTGGAATGCCTTGTGTCCAATACCTTGCATTTATTTTTGCGTCCCGGGGCTGAACTTATAAAAAAATCCGGCGGTTTGCATAATTTCATGAATTGGCATAATCCAATTCTCACGGACAGCGGAGGCTATCAGGTTTTTTCCATGATCCATAAAAATAAAAACAGCGGAGCGATTGATGATATCGGCGCTATTTTTAAATCTCCTCTTGACGGATCAAAATTGAAGATGACTCCGGAAATGTCAATAAAAACGCAATTTGATTTAGGGGTTGACATGATGGTTTGCTTTGACGATTGCCCGCCTAACAGCTACAGCGACGCTATGCTTGAAACAGCCGTCAACAGAACCATAAGATGGGCGCAAAGATGCAAAAAAGAATATAACAAGCAGATTAAGTCAAAAACAAAAAATAAAAAAAATCCTCTCCTATTCGCCGTTATCCAAGGAGGAAATAATTTGGCGTTAAGGGAAAAATGCGCCAAAGAGCTGGTAAAAATAGGTTTTGACGGATTCGGTTTCGGCGCCAGGCATATTGACGAATCGGGAAATTTTTTAATTGATTCTTTGAAATGCGCGGCCGGGCAAATTCCGGAAAATAAATTGCGCTTCGGACTGGGCATAGGCATGCCCGAAGATATCGCCAGATCAGTTAAGCTTGGCTGGGATATGTTTGATTGCGTGATTCCGACGAGAGAAGGCAGGCACGGGCGGCTTTTTTTCAAAACAAAAAAAATCCGCCAGCCGGTGGAACAAAACGCTAAAAATTTTTACGAAACCGCCAATATAACCAACGCCAAATTCGCCAAAGATTTTTCGCCTGTCAATAAATCAAGCAAATTCGCGGAATTACGCGAACATTCAAAAGCTTATCTTAATTATTTATTTAAAATAAACGAATCCTCGGCTCTGCGGCTGGCCAGCTTGAATAATCTTGAATTTTATCTTAATATGATGGAAGAAATAAAAGAGCTTATTAAAACAAATAAATTTTAGACAAGTTTAAAATATTATGATATTATGATATTATTAAATTATTATTTACCCGAAAATTCGGGAAAACATTATTATGGACGAAAAAAAAATTATTTCAAAACAAACAATCACCGCGAAAGGGCTTGATTTCGTTATTATCGGGTCTGTTTTTTTAGTGTTCTTTTTATGTCCGATGTTCTTTACCGGGCTGGTGGCGCAAAACATGGGGTTTGAAAAAATGATGCTGTTTTATTTCTTGGTGTTGCTCGGATCCGTGGCATGGGTAACCAAAGCGGTTATCGTCGGAGAATTGAACATCAAGAGGACTCCGCTTGATTGGCCAATAATCGGCATGTTAGCCGTATTTATCACCTCAACCGTTTTGTCAATCAGCCAAAAAGACAGTTTTATCGGCACCTATGGAAACCCGGCAAAAAGCTTGGCCGCGGTTGTTATTTTCGCCTTATTTTATTATTTGGTGATAAATAACATTGATCAAAAAAGAATTAAACTGTTATTCTGGGGAATAGCGGGTTCAACATCTTTGATAGCGGTTTTTTCTCTTTTTCAGCTTTTGGGAAAATTTATTCTTCCGTTCGCTTTTACGCAATCAATAAATTTCAATCCCATGGGATCGCTTTCCGGCTTAACGATGTACTTGATAATAGCTTTGCCTCTTTTAATAATAGGCATGGCTCAAATCAATGAAATCCACGCCGGACTAACGAATAAATTATTGTCTATCGCCATCAAAACATTTTTGGGAGCCGTTATTTTGGTATCAATGTTCATTCTTACCATGCTGAACGGATTCACTTTTTGGCCGGCGGCAATAGTCGGAATAGTTATCGTATTGATGTTTTTGCTCTCAAAAATCATAAAAATTTCAAGCTCAAACATCGTGATTCCGATTGCGAGCTTCTTGCTTTTGGTGATTCTTTTGGTTTTGGGAAATTTTAATATAATGAATTTAAACCTCCCAACCGAAGTGAGCTTGTCAAGAAAAGCGTCTTTTGACATAGCCAAATCAAGCCTTAAAAGCAATCCGATATTAGGTTCCGGACCGTCAACTTTTTACTACAGTTTTGACAAATACAAAGGAGCCGATTTCAACGCCTCTCCTTTGTGGGACGCGAAATTTGACAATACTTCGGGAAATTTGTTTGAAATAGCGGCAACCGCCGGAAGTCTTGGGGTTTTGGCCGTAATTATCATTTGTCTTATCGCTTTGTCAATTTGCTTTTTAACATTGATTAAAACGCAAAAAAACGACACTCAATCAATACTGCTGGCTTTATTCTCAAGCTTTATAACGATTATCATTTTCAGCTTGCTGTTCTCAATGAACAATTCATTGATTTTGATTTCAACGCTGATCGTGATTTTGGCCGTGTCAATGTCAATCGTCAATTATCCCGAGAAATTCAAAACTATCACTCTGTCATTCAGAGCTTCCCCGAAATACGCTTTGGCTTTAGCCGCTATTTTCTTGACTTTAAGCGCCGCGGTGGTAATTCTGTTCACCATCGGAATAAAGATGTACTTAGCCGATATTTATATGATGAGGGCTTTAAAAACCAATGATATTAACCAAAAAATAGAAAAAATAAATAAAGCCATTGTTTTAGCCCCTTACCAGGATATTTATTATTTGAATCTGGCAAACAGCTATATGGCTTTAGCCAATCAAGAATCCGGCGGAAAACGCGACCAAGCAGTGATAGAAAATGGCTTATCTTCGGCCATTGAAACCGGAAAAAAGGCTTTATCTTTATCGCCCAATAATGAAGGCAATAATGAAGCCATGGCGCTGATTTATGAAAACGCGTCTTTCTATGTTCAAGGGGCTTTGGAATGGGCTGAAAATTTATATAACAAATCAATTGAATTGTCTCCGGACAGCCCGACCCCTTATTTAAGAATCGCCTTAATTAACATGGCCAGGGCTAACGCGGAAAAAGATACGGCGCAACAGGAATATTACATGAATGAAGCCATAAAAAAATATGACGCGGCCATAGCGAAAAAAGCCGATTTTGGAGCGGCGTACTACGGCAAAGCCATTGTTTATGAGAAAATGAATAAAATAGACGACGCGATTGAACAGATGAAAAAAGCCGTTATTTTAACCAAAGACAACATTGATTACAGATTTGAATTGGCGCGGCTCTTTTTCAATAAAGGGGTTTCAAATTCAGGCATAGCGCAATCAGCTGATCAAAACATAGCCAAAGGCGAAGGCAATGATCAGGATTTAAGCGTCGCGGCCCAAGACGGAGGCGCGATTAAAAAGAATGAAGATGTGGCAACGGCTGAACAATTATTCTTAAGCATCGTCCAGGCTAATCCCAATCACGCCAACGCGCTTTATAGCTTGGCTTTGATTTACCAAAAAACAGGCGAAACCGAAAACGCGAAAATCGTAGTGAAAAAATTATTGGAGATAATCACGGACCAGCAGTCAATAGACGCAATCAAAAAACAATTTCCCGGATTGTACTAAAAGATAATTTATTGATTATCTCGCATAAAATAAAGCGGCTTTAAAAATCCGCTTTATTTTTTCAAACTTATGCGCACTAAAATTTTAATGAAATTTTTCTGTGTATTCGCGATATTTTCTTTAATAGCGCCTATCCGGACATTCGCCGCGGCGTCAAACTCCGCGCCTTCAATCGCGCAATCCGCTCAAGAATACGGCGCGGAAAGAGAAATGAAAAACGATAAACCGCATTCAGACGCCAAACAATCCAACGGAGCGATGGTTTATGATTATCAAATTACCGCGCCTCCGGGAAGAAACGGCATGCAGCCTGATTTAAGTTTGTCTTATAATAATCAAGACAAAAATAATCACAGTATTTTCGGATACGGATGGTCAATGAATATTCCCTACATAGAAAGAATAAACCGCGAAGGCGTTGAAAAATTATATTCTGAAAATTATTATTCATCATCATTGCAGGGAGAATTGTCAAAATTAACTCAAGCAACCGGCGCCTCAAGCGCGCTGGCGGCAAATCAACCAGACTCAATAGCTTCGTCAACGCAAACGCAATCAACTTTGAAAATGATTGTCTACAGCGGATCCGGAGACGGTGAAGCTGTTGGCAGAAATCAAAATTGGAGCGTCGCCCACAACGCCGCAAACGGCTTTCATTCCAATTTCACAAATTTCAGCACTCATGTTGCTTCGCAATACGCTTCAGGCGATCATTCAATGATCAGAATGTTTCTGCCGTTTGATTTGGCTGATTTGCCTTCAAATATCAATGTATCCGAAGCTGTCTTGAATGTGTATGCGGGTTTTAAAGGTGTGGATGCTTCTGAAAACGACGGCAATGATTTTATAAGAGTGGTTGAAGCAAGCCAGGCAACCACGACATCCGTATCAGCTGAAGATGTTGACCAATGCGGCTCAATCAATAATCCAGCGGCTCTGGCAAACGATAAAGACATAACATCCGATATTTTAGTTAACCAATATAATTCATTTGTTTTGAACCAATCAGGAAAAAATTTAGTAAAAAATTCGGCAGGCGGCTGGATTAGATTAGGATTGCGCGAAGGGCATGATATCGCAAACGATCCTCTTACCGAACCGGCTCCTAAATACAGTTATGTGAACATAAAAACTTCGGAAAACGCCGGAACATCCACTGATCCGTACCTTGAAATAACTTATGTTATAACAAATACGCCTACGGCCCCGACAAATCTTTTAGTTGGCGGGCGCGCCAATCCGACAAATACAGAAGACACGCCTGAATTCAGCGCTGTTTATCATGATTCGGTGGCAAACGACATAGCTTCTTATTATCGCATACAAATTTCAGCTTCAAGCTCTGATTGGACTAATCTTGCGTGGGACAGCGCTAAAACAGCTTTGTCAAATCAGCTTCATCAAGGCGGCAGAAGCGAAAAAATCATTTACGCGGGAAATCCGCTGGCGGGCGGAACAAAATATTATTGGAGGATTAAATTTTGGGATAATGAAAATAATGAAGGAGAATGGAGCAATGGTTCTGATTATTTTGAAGCTGGGCATCGGTACGGAGCTAAAATTGACAACGGAGAATTTTTAAAATATGAATTTCATGATAACGCATGGACAGCGACTGATAAAAAAGGAACAGTCTATAAATTCGGCTTTTCAGCTTCATCCAGACAAGACAGCGAAAATGGCGAGAAAATTTTTAAATGGATGCTTGATGAAATCAGGGATGCCAACGGAAATTATGTAAAATATGAATATTATAAAGACTCCGGACAAATATATCCGTATAAAATCAAATATACCGGTCATGATTCAGATGAAGGCATTTTTCAAATCAATTTTATCCGCGAAATAAGAAATGATAAATTGTTTTCAGCCGCGGCCGGATTTAATGTAACCACAAAATACAGAATAAGCGAAATAAACTCTGAGATTAACGGATCATGGGCAAAAAAATACAAATTAAGCTACACGGCCGGAGATAATAGAACAAGATCTTTGCTTCAGAAAATCGCGGAAACCGGCAGAGATGAAAATAACAATGAAACAACAATCCCGGCGACAGAATTCAAGTATCAAACAAAAAACGGCCAATGGGCGGCAAATTCCGGTTATCAAAATTTGCCGGATTTTATTGATTCAGAAAATTATTGCGATAACGGCGCGAGAATGGTTGATGTGAACGGGGACAGTTTGGTTGACATTGTTTATGGAAATGGAATATCCGGGCCAACGGTAGTGTACATAAACAAAGGCGACGGAACAGGATGGAAAATAGATTCAAATTATGTTGAAAAACCTGTAATCGCGGATCGCGTTAAATGTTATGACATGGGCGTGGTTTTTTTAGATATCAACGGCGACGGTTATCAGGATTGGATACAAAGCCTCTACGCGAACAGCCATGATATTAAATCAGCTTACATAAACAAAGGCGACGGCACAGGCTGGGTTCGCGATGATAATTATACCGGTTTTCCGATTATTACCGGAGAGTATGGCAAAGATCAAGGCGTAAGAATTGCGGATGTTAATGGAGACGGCTTGCCTGATTTTATCAAGCGCCTTGGAACTGAAACCGGAAAAGTTTACATAAACAAAGGCGACGGCACAGGCTGGTATGAAAATACAAATTATTCTGTTCCTGAGCCTTTGTATTATGACGAAGTCTACGGGCATGACGCCGGAACCAGGATAATTGATGTCAATGGAGACGATTTGGCCGATATTATAAGAAGTTCCGGAGAGCGCAAAAAAGTTTATATCAACAAGGGAGACGGCACAGGCTGGGCTTTGAGCCAAAGTTATGCCGCTATTCCGGAATTTGCCGCCGGGCAATCTTATTTTTATGATACTGGCAATAGATTTGTTGATATCAACGGCGACGGATTGATAGATATTATAATGAGCAAAGGAGATGATCTTACTTATGCCAAAGCTGTTTTTATCAATAAAGGAGATGGAACCGGATGGAGCAGCGATAATCGTTATAACACCAATGACATGCTGCTGTTTATCGCTCACAATGGCATGGATCGCGGAACCCGCATGGAAGATATCAACGGCGACGGATTGGTTGATTTTTTGCAGAGCGCGCCGGATAATTTGCGCAAATTCAGGATAGCCGACGGCCAAGTTCCGGATTTATTGTCTGAAATCAGCGTAAATTCTAAAAAAATTCTCGGCATTGAATATAAATCCAGCGCGAACTATGCCAACGCCGCTAATCAATTGCTGAATCCCGACCTGCCGTTTTCCATGCAAACAGCCTATAAAATAATTCAATACGACGGATTAAGCCCCGCGGCCGCGTTAACATACGAATACAGCGCCGGAGATTATTATTTTAACAATCCTTTTGACAGAAAATTTTCCGGTTTTGGAAAAATTAAAGAAACCAACGGGTTGGGCTATGTTTCAAATTTTTATTTTCATCAAGGAAATTCCACTGCTTCATCCATTGGAGAATACAATGATGACATTTCCAAAGCAGGCAAAATTTACAGAACGGAAATTTACGGCAACGCGAATAATCTCTACGCCAAAACCATCAATAAATGGGATAAATATAATTTAGGCGATTCACGCGATTTTGTAAAAATGATCCAATCCGTTGAATTTTCTTACGATGGAAATTCCGACCACAAAGAAAAAGCGAGCGAGTATTCTTACGATAACGATTCCGGCAATCTGACGGAAAAAATATTTTTTGGAGAAGTTGGCGGAAGCGATAACGGCTCATTCGCTGATGTCGGAGCAGATCTTGTTTCAACAACCATAACTTACGCAACAGATACTTCATCTTGCATTACCGGTTTTCCTTCGCAAGAATTGCTGAAAGATCAAAACGGAAATAAAATCAGAGAGTCAAAATTCTATTATGACTCTTTGGGCATCGGCAATATCGGCAAAGGCAATTTAACCAAAGAAGAAAAATGGAAATCCGGAACAAATTATATTGACATTGAAAAATTTTATGATGACTACGGGTTGATTATTTCGGAAAAAGATCCAAGGGATAAAACCGCAAAGTTCATTTATGATAATTACAAAATTTACATTGCGACGGCAACAAATCCATTGGGGCATGCGATTCAATCTTATTATGATTATTCATCCGGCAAAACAAAAAAAATCATAGACCAAAACGGCGGCGTATTTGAGACTGTTTTTGACGGTTTGGACAGAATAAAAGAGGAAAAACAGCCGGATATTTCCAATCCGTCAAGTTCTGTTATAAAAACCTCTTATACATATAATGATTACCAGTTTCCAAAAAGCGTAAAACAAAAAAATTATCTGGATTCTGAAAAAGATTTTGAAATATATTCTTATTTTGACGCGCTCGGACGGAAAATTCAAGAACGCAAAGAAACAGAGGATGTTAATTGGTTTGCGGTAAAAGATTATAGCTATAATCAAGCCGGGCTGATAAGCAAAGAGTCTTTGCCTTATTTATCCGCGGGTTTAGGCGCGGCATCCGCTACGGAAAACAATAATCTTTATTTACAATATAATTATGATCCGTTAAACAGAATTACAAGCGTGATAAATTCGGTTGGAACCACGGCTAAAATTTATGATAATTGGCAGGAAACCATTATAGATCCGGAAAATAAAATAAAAAAATTATTTTATGACGCTTTTGGCAATTTAATAAAAGTTGATGAGCATAACGCGGCAAATATATACAGCTCTTATTATGAATATAATAAAAATAGCAATTTAATTAAAATAACCGACGCTTTGGGCAATATCAGAACTTTCAATTATGA
This sequence comes from bacterium, assembly GCA_043807825.1. GTDB lineage: Bacteria > Patescibacteriota > Patescibacteriia > Patescibacteriales > GWC2-42-12 > JACPHD01. The sequence continues at coordinate 42,371 of JAZDFM010000045.1, forward strand.
CGGTTTGGGGCTAATGGAGTCGGCTGATGATTTGCATGCTGTTTCAGACGCGAATTACGGAGTTTGGCGTTATGATTACGACGATTCCGGAAATATGATTTCATTCACCGATCCGAAAAATCAAATTGTGAATTTTACATACGACGATATCAACCGCGTTTTAACTGAAAATTACACAGGCGGAGCCGGAACTGAAATAAGCTATAATTATGATTTGTGCCTTAACGGCATAGGCAGATTATGTTCTACAAATTTTGCGGCAAATATAATTGAAAATAATTATAACGCCGCAGGGCTTGTGAAATCCGAAAAATTGACCGCCGGCGCGAAAATTTACGCCACTCAATATGAATATGATAGACAGGGTAATATCGCGCTGATCAAGCATCCTGATAATTCGGAAACAAAATATGATTACAACACCGCCGGATTGCCTGAAACGGTTTCAAAAAAAGAAAACGGGGCAACAAACTATGAAATGATTATCAATGATATTGATTATGATCCTTCAGGACAAATCAGTTATCAGTCATACGGCAACTATGCAAAAAATTATTATGTCCGCGACAGCGATCAGCTTTACAGGCTTGCGCACAAATATACAGTGCGCGATAATTCTCAAATTGCCGGGTCAACGGCAATGAAAAGCCGCGTATACGCCGGTAATGGAGACGGCGATATGTATGTGGATGTTGATAATAATTGGAACGCAAGACATAATGCGGCTTCAGGCATAGTCTACGATAAAACGCCTGCGGCAATAAGATCGGGAAACTACGATATGGATCAATTATGGAGGGCCTTTCTGCCGTTTAACACTTCGGGTTTGCCAGATGACGCTGTTATCAGCGCCGCCACTCTGAATATTTATGTTGATTTTATGTTCACGGGAGGTTATTTCGGCATAACGCAGACTAATCAAGCGGCAATATCTTCTCTAACTGCTGAAGATTATGACGCTTGCGGCTTTACGCATAATCCGGTTGAAGGAACGAACGCCAGAACAAAAATTACCGCGACAGGCTGGAAATCATTTGCTTTAAACACAAACGGCATGAATTGGATTTCCAAAACAGGATATACCAAACTCGGCATAAGAACGGCCGCTGATTTGGACGATACGGCCGTCTATAGCGATCAATTCATCAGATTTCATTCTTCGGAACAGCCGGGTACAGAAACAGATCCTTATTTGGACATAACATACACTGTTCCTGAAACCAATGATTATATTCAAGATTTGAATTATGTTTATGACAAAGCCGGCAACATAATTAAAATAACAGATAAGTCAAACACAAATACCAAAAAAACAATATACTACAACTACGACGACTTGCACCGCTTAACAAAAGCATCCAGCACGAACGCTGTTTATGGCGGGGATTATCTGCAAACATACGCGTATAATGCCATAGGCAATATTATCAATAAATCAGATGTTGGAAATTATACTTACGCGGATAACGGCTATAATAATCCCCATGCCGCAACAAATATTGGCGGGACAAGCCATACATACGACAACAACGGCAATCTGACAAACGACGGATCATGGACTCATAGCTGGAATTATGACAACAGATTGATCAAATCCGCGAACGGCGCCGGCGCGATCAATTATACTTATGATCCCGGCGGCGACAGATTAACCTATTCGGACGGAATGGCGACTACGACTTATGTTAATAAATATTTTAATGTTTCAAGCATTGGAATCACTGAAAAAAATATTTATTTAGGAAGTCAATTGATTGCGACTATAAAGGGAAACGGAACAGCGACAAGCACGCATTATGTCCATAGCGATCATTTGGGCGGAAGCAACGCGATAACTGATTCAAATGGACAAATAGAGCAGTTAATTGATTATTATCCGTTTGGGGAAATGAGGATAAATGAAAAAGAAGGAAGTTTTGACGAGAAGAGAAAGTTCACGGGGCATGAGTATGATAAGAAGACGGAGTTGAATTATATGGTTGCCCGTTATCAAAATCCTGATGCAGGACAGTTTATGAGTATTGACCCGATGCTTAGAGATGGTATTAGTAGGGAATGGCTAATTGATCCTCAAAAATTGAATAGTTATAATTATGTAGCTAATAATCCTTTAAAATATATTGATCCATTTGGTCTAGAAGCAGTTATTTTTTATGGAGGCAACAAGGATAACCAAAACTTTTTTAGAGATATAGCATATCAGAATACTCAACAAATGATACAAAATGGTTATACAGAGCCAATTTATGTAAAAGAAGGTAGTAGTCCTCAACAGTGGAATAATGCGCTAACATCTGTTAAAAATATTGATTATATTGGTTATTATGGGCATGGTGGTACAGGCGCATTGTATTTAAGCAATACTACAACGAGTAAGGGTAAACAAGGAACTACATCTATTTATAATAACTCGAAAAATTCCGATTTTGACCCAACTCTTGATATAGCCGTTAATAGTTTATACAATAAAAATATTGAAAAAAATGTTAAAATAGAATTATACTCATGCAACGCCGGAGTAGGTGGTTCTAAAAGTATTGCTCAAGCCTTTGCCAGCCATTTTGACGGCGAAGCTAAAGGTGCAAGGGCAGGATTAAATTTTGATAACGAAGGCCAACCATATGTAAGTCATTTTTATTATGAAAGTTTTTCTTATTGGTTTGAAAAAAATATATTAAGAACCAATCCCAATTTATGGGCTTATTTTTGGAAATAACTATATGTCATTTATAACAAAAAAAATGATTATTATAACCTTTTTTTCATCCTGCTTATTTTGGTTCTTGTTTGATTGTTACGCGGAAATGATTGATAAAAATTTTAATCTAATATATTATATTTTTATTATTATTGTTATTATAGATTATTTTATAATCAGTTATCCCATTTCGAGAAAAAAATTATTTAATTTTCCAATCGATATTGTGAAAATATTTTTACTTTATATCAGCATGTTAATTATTGTATTATTTATTATTTTTTTCGTTGTTCAAAAAATATTTCCATGCTTTAACATCGGTCCGACTCCTTACGGTTGCCTTTTTAAAGCAAAGTAAATTTATTGTGGCGAGACTCCGCCGAAAAATCAAAAAATACAAAAAATCCCAAATATTTTGCCAAATAACAATATAGTATTTATAGGGATTGACAATTTTCATTTTGCCAATAAAGTTATAGATCATTTGCTTGATCCGATTTATCCTCACTTTTATGTAGTCGCAACCCCTGATCCTGATTTCAAATATTCGGAAAAACGAATGAGAGAGCTGATTGGTTATATTGATATTTAACATCATGAACAAGAATAAAATAAATACCACTCTTAAACCTAAAATCGCCGCGGCCATGTCGGGAGGAGTTGATTCGTCGGTGGCGGCTAAAATTCTAAAAGACCAAGGCTATGATGTTACTGGAATTTTTTTGAATTTTTGCGCAAAAGGCATTAAAGGCTCTGAACAAGCTTTGTCGGACGCGCGGCTCGCGGCTGATAAAATCGGCATTCCTTTGCGCGAATTAAACTTGGAAAAAATATTCAAAAAACAAGTTATCAATAATTTTTTGCGCGAATACTCGCAAGGGCGAACCCCCAATCCTTGCGTCCGATGCAATAAGCTGGCCAAACTCGGATATTTAATCAAATACGCGAAAAAAACAGGCTTTGACTTTGTCGCTTCCGGACATTACGCGAAAATCAAAAAAACAAAAAACGCTTGCGAATTATTCAAAGCCAAAGATAAAACAAGAGACCAATCTTATTTTTTGTATTCGCTGGATCAAGACGAATTAAAACATCTTATTTTTCCGCTGGGAGATTTAAAAAAACAAAAAGTCAGAAAAATGGCGAAAAAATTCAAACTTCCGGCGGCCGAAAATCCCGAGAGCAGGGAAATCTGCTTCATAGCCGAAAAAGACCATAATGAATTCCTGAAAAAGCATTTAAAACTGAAGCCGGGAAAAATAAAAACAAAGGACGGAAAAATCATGGGTTCGCACCAAGGCTTGCCGCTTTTCACTGTCGGCCAGAGAAAAGGCGTAGAAATCGGCGGAACAGGCCCATACTACGCGGCTAAAATGGACTATAAAACAGGCGTTCTATATGTGACAAATTATGGCGATGACAAAATTTTATATAACAAAAAACTAATCGCTGAAAATGTCCATTGGATTTCCGGCATTAAGCCAAACGCCCGGCTTCAATGCCGGGCCGTAATACGATACGGGCATAAGCCTGAAAAATGCCTTGTTTCAAAAAACGGCAAAAATAATTTCAAAGTTGAATTTTTAAAAGCCCAGAGAGCCATTGCGCCTGGCCAAAGCGTTGTGTTTTATAATAAAGACAAAGTTTTGGGCGGAGGAGTCATTTGCAAAAATTAAGCTGATTTTATATACTTATCCCATGACATCAAAAGAATTGCGACAAAAATATTTGAATTTCTTCAAATCAAAAGGGCACGCGATTATTCCGAGCGCTTCTTTGATTCCCGATAATGACCCGACTGTTTTATTCACTACGGCCGGAATGCACCCTCTTGTGCCTTATTTGATGGGAGAAAAACATCCTTCAGGGAACAGAATCGCTGATTGCCAAAAATGCGTCCGAACAACGGATATGGACGAAGTCGGGGACTCAACCCACCATACTTTTTTTGAAATGCTTGGAAATTGGTCTTTGGGAGATTATTTTAAAAAAGAATCAATTGCCATGAGCTGGGAATTTTTAACTTCGCC
>JAZDFM010000046.1:0-5439 GCA_043807825.1 bacterium
AACGCGATTTTGTCCGTGTCATTGGCTTGCGCGCGCGCCGGAGCTTTGGCAAGCGGGAAAGAGCTTTATGAATATATAGCTGAAAAATTTGAATTTATAAAATCCCCCGTACCCCCTTTGATAAAGGGGGCTTTTCAGATAAAATCCCCTCGCCCCCCTTTGCTAAAGGGGGTATTCCGAATGCCCACGCCTTGCTTTAATATTTTCAACGGCGGAAAGCACGCGGACACGAATTTGGATTTTCAGGAATTCATGATAATTCCTGTTTTGGAAGCCGACTTTAAAGAAAAAGTCCGAATAGGAGCCGAGATTTTTCATTGTCTTGGAGATATTTTGAAAAAAGCCGGATTTGATACCGATGTTGGAAACGAAGGCGGATACGCGCCTGACATAGCGTCGTCAATACAAGCCATTGAGTTGATTATGGCCGCGGCGGTCAAGTCCGGATTTAAGCCCGGAAGCCAAATCGCTTTGGGAGTTGATGTGGGATCGTCTCAGCTTTATAATAAAGATGGCGGAAAATATATTTTTAAATTGGACAGAGCGAGTTTTACGGCGGGAACTTTAACCGGCTTGTATTATGAATGGTTCAGAAAATATCCGATTATTTACATTGAAGACGGATTGGCCGAAGACGATTGGAGCGGGTGGAAAGAGTTGAATAAAGAATTGGGATCAAATATAATGTTAGTTGGCGATGATTTGTTCGTTACGAATATTGAACGGTTGAGAAAAGGATTGAAAGAGCGGGCGGCAAACGCCATTTTAATAAAACCCAATCAAGTCGGAACTTTGTCCGAAACCGCCGCTTGCGTCAAGCTGGCGCAAAAGCATAATTACAAAATAATAGTGTCGCATCGCTCTGGAGAAACTGTTGACGATTTTATAGCCGATTTGGCGGTTGCGGTTCATGCCGATTATATCAAGGCCGGATCTTTGTCGCGCGGAGAAAGAGTGGCGAAATACAACAGATTGATGGAAATTGAAGAAAATTTAAAATGAAAAAAGAATTAAACAAAAAAAATATTTTGCCGATGATTTTGGTGATATTGGACGGCTGGGGCATAGCTCCTCCGAGCAAAGGAAACGCGATTGCTTTGTCAAAAACTCCGACGATGGACGGCTTGATAAAAAAATATCCCCATACTTTGGTTTTCGCGCATGGGAAACATGTCGGATTGCCTCCGGGCCAATCGGGAAACAGCGAGGCCGGACATATGAATATCGGCGCCGGCCGGGTGATTGAGCAAGATTCGGTAAAAATTTCCAAAAGCATAAATGACGGCACTTTCGCCAAGAACGCGAGCTTTATTGAAGCTGTCCGGCATGTTAAAAGAAACAAATCGGCGTTTCATATCATGGGAATGATTTCAAACGGCATGAGCGCGCACAGCGATCCTGATCATTTGCTCGCGCTATTGTCTTTTGCCAAAATAAACGGCATTAAAGAAGTATATTTGCATTTATTCACGGACGGCAGAGATTCGCCGAAATATGCTTCGCTGAAACTCATATCCGACATTCAAAAAGCGTTCAAGAACGGTGAAGAAATCGCCACTATCATGGGAAGATTCTACGCCATGGACAGAAAAAAATCTTGGGAAAGAACAGAAAAAGCTTATGACGCTTTGGTTAATGGCGTAGGCAAAAAATCTTCAAGCGCTCAAACGGCCATTACCGAAAGCTATAACCGGGGAGAAAGCGACGAATTCGTGGAGCCATATATTATCACTAAAAACGGCAAGCCTTTGCCGAGAATATCCAATGGCGACAGCGTGATATTTTTTAATTTAAGGTCGGACAGGGCAAGACAGCTGGCCAAAGTTTTCGTTCAGAAAGATTTTTGCGGCTCTAATATTTCATGTTTTAATAGAAAAAAATTTCTTAAAGATTTGCTGTTTGCGGCCATGACCGATTTTGGCCCGGATTTGGAAGGAATTTTAACAGCTTTTCCGTCAGCCGATTTAAAGCATACTTTGCCCATGGAATTGATCTGCTTGAAGCAGTTATATATAGCCGAAACAGAAAAATACGCGCATGTGACTTATTTTTTCAACGGCGGATATGCCAACCAGGTGAATTCGGAGGACAGGGTAGCCGTTCCTTCGCCTGATGTGAAATCGTATGATGCCACGCCGGCTATGAGTTCAAAAAAATTGACCAAAGAAATATTGGATAATTTGAGCGGGGAAAAATATGATTTTACTCTCTTGAATTTCGCGGCTCCGGACATGGTGGCGCATACCGGCAATCTGGCGGCCGGCATAGAATGTTGCCATGAAGTTGATAAATATTTGGGAGAAATAGTGAAAGCTTATTTGCGAGCCGGAGGAACGGTTTTGATAACCGCGGATCATGGCAATATTGAAGAGATGATAAATTTGAAAACAGGAGGAATAGACACCGAGCACTCAACGAATCAAGTCCCTTTTATTATCGCGAGTAAAAGCATCGGCAATGGAATAAAATTAAAAAATAATGGAGCGTTGCGCGATATAGCTCCGACTATTCTGGAATTATTGGGGATTAACAAACCTGATGAGATGTCCGGAAAAAGTTTAATATAGGAACTGCCGCCGAATGCCTGATTTGCGCTATTTTCCTGAATTTCGGTAAATTTTGCATAAAATTTTTTCGCCAATATAATATATTGCCTCAAAAATTTTCTGCAAAATTTCCTCAAAATTCAGGAAAATATCATCAAAAGCGCATTCGGCGGCAGTTCCATTAAAAATTAGATGCAGAATAAAAAACAAAATTCGCGCCCCAAACCGGTTGTATTGATGGTGCTTGACGGCTGGGGCATAGCCGGCGATTATTCGGGCAACGCGATCAGCCAAGCCAAAATTGCTAATATAAAAAGTTATATCGCGAAATATCCTTCAATGACTTTGGTCGCTTCCGGAGAAGGAGTGGGCTTGCCATGGGGAGAATCCGGCAACAGCGAAGTCGGGCATTTGAATCTTGGCTCCGGAAGAATAATATATCAGGATCTTCCGAAGATAAACAAACTGATCGCTGACGGCGATTTTTATAAAAATAAAGTTTTGCTCAAAGCGATTGAGCATGTTAAAAAAAACAATTCAAAAATACATTTAATCGGTTTGGTTTCCAACGGGTGCGTCCATTCTTCTCTTGAACATTTGCAGGCGTTAATCGCTTTGATGTCTGAAAGCAAAGTTGATGAATTTTATATCCACGCGATTTTGGACGGAAGAGACGCGGCTTTTAATTCAGGCCTTGATTTTATTAAAGAAGTCCAAGCGTCTTTGAACGGAACAAAAGGAAAGATAGCTTCTCTGTCTGGCAGATTTTACGCCATGGATCGGGACAACCATTGGGACAGGACGGCTAAATCATATCAGGCTATGGCGCTTGGCATGGGAGGAAAAAATGAATCTGCCGAAAAGCTGATTGAAATGAGCTATGAGAAAAAAATATACGACGAAGAATTCATGCCGGCCGCAATAATGGAAAATGGAAAACCAGTTGCTAAAATTGAAGACGGAGACGCGGCGATATTTTTCAATTATAGGCCAGATCGGGCGCGCCAGCTTTCAAAAGCTTTCGTTCTGCCGAGTTTTGAAAAATTCAATCGCGGAAAATATTTGAATATTTTTTTCGCGGCTTTCACGGAATATGAAAAGAATCTGCCCATGGAGATAATTTTTCCGCAAGACAGCTTGAAAAATACTTTGGGCGAAGTCTTGTCAAGCGCCGGTTTTAAGCAATTAAGAATAGCTGAAACAGAAAAATACGCGCATGTAACTTATTTTTTCAACGGCGGAAGCGAAATAAAGCCGGAAAGCGAAGACAGAGTATTGGTTTCTTCTCCGGCTGTTTCAAGCTATGACGAAAAGCCGGAAATGTCCGCCGCGGAAATTACAGAAAAAGTACTTAAGGCGATTGATAAAGACAAGTATGATTTTATTTTAATAAATTTCGCCAACGCCGATATGGTCGGCCATACGGGAAATTTAAGCGCTACCGTCAAGGCGGTTGAAATGGTTGACAAATGCGCGGGAAAAATAGCCAATGCCGTTTTAGCCAAAGGCGGAGTCGCGTTTATTACCGCCGACCATGGAAACGCGGAAGAATTGTTCAATATGCAAACAGGCATGATAGACAAAGAGCATTCGGCCAATCCGGTGCCATTTTTAATCGTGGGAAAATCTTTTGAAGGAAAAAGCTTGTCTTCTGTTGACTCTCCGGGAGGGGATTTGAGCCTTGTTAAGCCGCAAGGCTTATTGTCGGATGCGGCTCCGACCATATTGAAAATAATGGGATTGGAAAAGCCGAAAGAAATGACGGGCAGAAGTTTAATATAGCGACTGGCTGGAATTAGCGATTTTTTCGTTGCGGAACTCGTCCGCCTGCTGGCGTCCTCAAACAGTCCTCACTTCAAAAATAGCTAATTCCAGCCAGTCGCATTATTTATTTTTTTATGTCAATTTTAGTTATAAATTCGGGATCAACTTCAATCAAATATAAATTGTTCGCCGAAGATGAATCCGAGATAAAATCCGGATGCGTTGGAATCGCGGACAATTATTCGTCCGCGCTGAAAATGGTTTTTAGGAATGCAGGAGATTTGAGCGATTTAACGGCGGTAGGCCACAGGGTTGTGCATGGAGGGCATGAATTTTCCAAGCCTATTGCCGTAAATCAAGATAATTTTTTCGCGTTGGAAAAATTTAACGATTTGGCTCCTTTGCACAATCCTTATAATCTGGTCGGCATCAAAGAGTCTCTTGAATATCTGCCTCAAATCAAACAAGTCGCGGTTTTTGACACGGCTTTTTATTCCGGTTTGCCGGAAACAGCGAAATTGTACGCCTTGCCTTTGGAAATAAGCGAAAAATATAAAATTTATCGTTACGGCTTTCACGGAATCTCGCATCAATACGCGATGTTGGAAAGCGCGAAAACGCTTAAAATTGAAGTCCGAAAAATAAATTTGATAACTTGCCATTTGGGCGGCGGATGGTCAATCACCGCGATAAAAAACGGCAAGCCGATTGATACTTCCATGGGCATGACTCCTTTGGAGGGATTGGCTATGATGACCAGGGTCGGGGATATTGATCCGGGGATAATTTTCAAGCTTCTTAAAGAAATGCCCGCGGAAAATTTGTATGATTTGCTAAACAAGCAATCTGGCATCAAGGGTTTGTCCGGAGTTGATGATTTCAAGGAATTATTAAGGCTTGTTTCGTCGGGAAATAAACGGGCTAATTTGGCTTTTGATATCGCTATCGGCCGTTTGGTGAAATATATCGGCGCTTATTGGACGCAATTGGAAGGCAATGTTCACGCTATTGTTTTTACCGGAGCAATCGGGGCCGGCAATCCGATGACGCGCAATCAAGTTATGAAAAAAATAAAATGTTTGGGAAAATTGCCTATGCTGGCGGTTGAAACCGGCGAAGAATTGATGAT
>JAZDFM010000047.1:0-24558 GCA_043807825.1 bacterium
TTTCTACTGCGACTTTTAAATTTCCGCATAATTTTTTCTAAATTTTCTCGCCTATACAGCCGTATAAGCTCAAAAATTTATAAAAAATTCTGCTGGAAATTTAAAAGTCTCGTTGCGAAAGCGGCTTATCAGACAGGCTCTAAGGGAAAGCGCTTGAAAAATAGCAGGCGTAAAAAGCGAGGTTCAACAAACAAAATTAATTTTTATTTAAAATTAGTTTGGATTAGCCGCTTGAAAGCGGCTATGAGTCGGTTTGTTGGATAAACCGATTTTTATTTTATTGGGACTGTCGCCGAATGCCTGATTTGCGCTATTTTTCTGAATTTAGGTAAATTTCGCGTAAAATTTTTTCGCCAATATAATATATTGCCTTAAAAATTTTCCGCAAAATTTCCTCAAAATTCAGAAAAATATCATCAAAAGTGCATTCGGCGACAGCCCCGTAAAAATATGAAATTTATTATAGGAAAAAAAATTGAAATGACGCAGATTTGGCAGGGAGAAAAAGTTATCGCCGCCACCAAAGTCCAAGCCGGACCATGCGCGGTGACGCAGGTGAAATCTGAAAAAAAAGACGGATATGAAGCCGTCCAGATTGGTTTTGAAGAAAAAAATAAAAAAAATATAAAAAAACCGCAGATCGGACATTTGAAAAAATCTAAAATGAATTTAAGGCATTTGCGAGAATTCAGATGCGAAACAAAAAATTTGAAAATAGGGGATGTTATTACGGCTAATACTTTTGAAATAGGCGATGTTGTCAAAGCCGAAGGAATTTCAAAGGGAAAAGGTTTTCAGGGAGGAGTGAAAAGGCACCATTTCCATGGCCATAATGCCACGCACGGAACCAAGGATCAAGAAAGAACCGGAGGATCAATCGGAGCCGGAGGTCCCCAGCATGTTTTTAAAGGCTTAAGAATGCCGGGACGGATGGGTAACGCGCAGGCCACCGTGAGCAATTTAAAAATAGTCAAAATAGACGAAGAAAATAATATTTTATATATCGGCGGAGCGGTTCCGGGAGCGAGAAACGGATTGATTCTGATTTCCGGCAAAGGCGATTTGAAGATCGTTGAGCCGAAAGTTGAGCCGAAAGTTGAGCTGAAAATTGAAACCGAAAATCAAACAGTTTAAAATTATTCAATATGAGCCTTAAAGTAAAAGTCTACAATCAAAATTCAGAATCCGCCGGAGAAATGGAACTTTCGCCAAAAGTTTTCGGCGTGAAAATGAATAGCGCTTTGGTCCATCAGGCTGTCGTGACTCAAATGGCCGGCCAAAGAAAAGTTATCGCCCACACGAAAGACAGAAGCGAAGTTAGAGGCGGAGGAAGAAAGCCATGGAAACAGAAAGGAACCGGAAGAGCAAGGCATGGTTCAAGCAGATCGCCGATTTGGATCGGCGGAGGAGTTACTTTCGGCCCGAGAAACGACAGGAATTTTAAAAAGAGAATCAACAGAAAAATGAAACAGAACGCTTTGCTTATGGTTTTGTCGGACAAAGCGCCAGGCGATAATTTCATAATATTGGATAAATTGGAAATAGCCGAATTTAAGACAAAGGTTTTTAATAAAATTATCAGCGGATTTGAAAGTAAGATTTTAAAGCAGGATAAAAAAGCCAAGAGAAGCTTTTTGGTGATTGTTGACAAATGCGATGAAAAAACAAGCTATTCGTCAAAGAATTTGACGGGAATCAAACTGATAAATGTCGGAAATATAAATATAGTTGATTTATTGAAATATAAGAATTTGATTTTAAACAAAGCGGCTGTTGAAAAATTGGCCGCGGTATACGGCAAATAAATATATGAGTTTATTCAGTAAAAAAAATGAAGGCAAAAAAGGCAAAGCGGAAAAACCGGAATCCAAGAGCATGAAAGATTTATATTCCGCCGAAGGGGCCGCGAAAAAAGAATCAGCCGGCGTTAAAGGCGTTGAAAAAAAACCGGCGGCCGGAAACGCTTACAAAGTGATTATTAAGCCTTTGGTTACTGAAAAAGTAAGCGGTTTGGGCGCTTTGAATAAATATGTTTTTGCTGTGGCGAAAAATACGAACAAAATTGAAATCGCTAAAGCCATAAAAGAAGTCTACGGAATCAAGCCGACAGCGGTGAATATCGTGAGAATGATCGGAAAAAAAGCTCGTTATGGAAGAATCGCCGGAAGAAGAAAAGATTGGAAAAAAGCTATCGTAACTTTGCCTGAAGGGCAAACCATTAAAATATACGAAGGCGTTTAAATTTATATAATATGGGAATAAAAAAAGTAAAACCTACATCACCTGGAAGAAGATCGGCTACTTTTGACGATTTTTCGGATATTACGAAAACAGAACCTGAAAAAAAATTGGTTATCATAAGAAAAGGATTTGCCGGAAGGAATAATCAGGGTAAAATCACCGTTAGGCACAGAGGCGGCGGAGTCAAAAGATATATCAGACAAATAGATTTTAAAAGAGATAAATTTGATATCTCCGGAAAGATTATGTCTATTGAATATGATCCTAACAGAGGAGCGAGAATTTGTTTGGTGAATTACAAAGATGGAGAAAAAAGATATATTATTATGCCGTTGGGGTTGAAAGTGGGAGATGAAATATTGAGTTCAAAAAATCAAATTGAAATAAAAACCGGAAACGCCATGCCGATAAAATTTATTTTGCCCGGCGTTGAAGTGAATAACATAGAATTAGAGCCTGGCAGAGGAGCTAAAATAGCCAGATCGGCCGGAAATTTGGTTTTTGTTATGGGGGTTGAAGGAAATCACGCGCAAATAAAAATGCCTTCCGGAGAAATACGGTTGGTTGATAAAAATTGCCTTTGCGTCGTCGGACAGGTGAGCAATCCGGAAAGAAGGCATATGGTAATAGGCAGAGCCGGACGGCAGAGATTATTGGGAGTTAGGCCGACTGTGAGGGGAACTGCCATGAATCCGGTTGATCATCCTCACGGAGGAGGAGAAGGAAAGCAGTCCATCGGTTTGAAAAATCCGAAAACGAAGTGGGGCAAACCGGCGCTGGGAGTCAAGACAAGAAAGAATAAAAAAAGATCAAACAGGCTGATTGTTCAAAGAAGAAAAAAATAACATAAAATATATGTCCAGATCACTTAAAAAAGGGCCGTACATAAACGAAAGATTGCTGAAAAAGATTAAAAATTTACGGGCTGGCGATAAAACCATAATTAAAGTTTGGGATAGATCTTGCACTATTACTCCGGAAATGGTAGGTTTTGTAATCGGAGTGCATAACGGCAAACAGCATATTCCGGTGTTGATAGTTGAAAATATGGTCGGGCATAAATTGGGGGAATTTTCTCCTACAAGAAAATTCGTAAGCCATGGAGGAAAAATGGCCAAAGATCAAGCTAAAACGGCTCCCGCGGCTCAAGCCGCGCCGGCTCCGCAAGCTAAAAAATAATAACAAATATGGAAGTTAAAGCAAAAGCAAAATTTATTAAGATGTCTTCGACAAAAATACGATTGGTAGCAAATCTTATCAAGAAAATGCCGGTTGAGCAAGCTTTAAACCAGTTGCGGTTTGTAAACAAGCTGGCCGGAGTTCCGGTGGCTAAACTTGTAAAATCGGCGATAGCTAACGCGGAACATAATTTTGAATTGCAAGAAGATAATTTGTTTATCAAAGAGATCACTGTCAACGAAGGTCCGACATTGAAACGATCAATGCCTCGGGCGCATGGGAGAGCGACCGCTATCAGAAAAAGAACAAGCCATATCAATTTAATTTTGGGAGAAATAAAAGATTCGGGAATCGTAAAAACCAAAAAGCAAGCCATAGAAGCTCCGGTGAAATTGGGCGAAAAACCTAAAGAAGAAACAGCCGTTAAGCTTAAAGAGCCGGTCAAGCAAGAGAAGGTTGAATTAAAAGGAGAGAATAGCAAAGCCATAGTTGATCCGAGAATGGAAGGGCGGGGAGGACATGGAAAAATAGAGGGCAAAAAAGGTTTTACAACTAAAATTTTCAGACGCAAAAGCGGATAGTTTAATATAAAAAGAAAATATGGGACACAAAGTAAATCCAAAAATTATCAGAATGAACATCACCAGGACTTGGCCGTCCAGATGGTTCGGTGTCGGGCAAAAGATGGTTAAAAATCTGGAACAGGATGTAAGGACAAGAAAATTATTGTTTGAAGAATTGCGCGAAGCCGGGTTGGATCGGGTTGAAATAGAAAGAAGCGGAAATAAAATCGCCATCGGATTATTCACGGCCAAACCGGGCGTTATCATAGGGCGAGGAGGAAGCGGAGCGTCGGATTTAAAAAAGAAACTGCATGATAAATTTTTAAAAAATTTCAGATTGGCGGATATAAATTTGAATATTACCGAATTTGACAGGCCGAATTTGAGCAGTATGATTATCGCGCAATCAATGGCTATTGATATAGAAAAAAGAATGCCGTTTAGAAGAGTCATGAAGCAGGCGATTAACAAAGCGGAAAGAGCCGGAGCGTTGGGAGTCAAGGCGGTTGTGAGCGGCAGGCTTAACGGTTCGGAAATCGCGCGCACCGAAATGCTTACTTCGGGAAAAGTTCCTTTGCATACCTTAAGGGCTGATATTGATTTCGCGAAAGTTACCGCCAGAACCACATACGGAGCCATAGGAATAAAATTTTGGATATATAAAGGAGATATATTTAAAAAAGAAGAAATCGCGAAAGGCGAAATAGTGGGGAGCAAAAAATAATATGCTAATGCCAAAGAAAACAAAATGGAGAAAGACGCATAAAAGAAGAAGGGGCGGAAAAGCCACCAGGATGGTTAATGTGAGTTTCGGCGATTACGGATTGAAAAGTTTGGAGTCTTATTGGATTTCTTCAAGGCAAATTGAAGCCGCGAGAAAAGTTTTAACCAAATACATCCAAAAAGGCGGAAAAATATGGATCAGGATTTTTCCCGACAAATCAGTAACTGTAAAAGGCGGAGAAATTCCCATGGGAAAAGGCAAGGGTTCTGTTGATCATTATGTGGCGGTTGTAAAGCCGGGCATGGTAATGTTTGAAATGGCGGGAATAAGCGAATTGTCCGCCAAGGAAGCCATGCGAATGGCGGCTTACAAACTGCCGGTTAAATGCAAATTCGCCGTAAAATCATAATATGGAAATAAAAGAATTAAAAAATAAAACAGAAAAAGAATTAAATCAATTTTTAGCCGAGTCAAGAGGCAAGCTGAAAGATTTGCGTTTTAAAGACGCGAATAAACAGCTGAAAGATGTAAGGGAAATAAGGATCGCCAAGAAAGACATAGCTAAAATATTAACTTTAATAAACGCCGGTAAATCAGCGAAAAAATATGGAAAGCAAAAATAATAAAATAATCAAGCGAAAATTCAGCGGAATTGTCGTCGGCGATAAAATGGATAAGACAAGAACCGTTTCGGTGGAATCGGTTAAAGTGCATCCGATGTATAAAAAGAGATACGCCGTCAATAAGAAATATAAAGTTCATGATGAAAAGAATTTATATAAAACAGGGGATAAAGTTAAATTCGTTGAATGCCGCCCTTTAAGCAAAGATAAAAAATGGCGCATGATATACTAATATTTTTTTATGATACAAGTACAGACAATGTTAAAAGTAGCGGACAACAGCGGAGCCAAGAGAGTTATGTGCATCAGGGTTCTTGGCGGATATAAAAAACGCTACGGCCATGTCGGAGAAATAATCACCGCGGCCGTTAAAGAAGCCGCTCCGCACGCCGCGATTAAAAAAGGAGATGTTGTGCACGCGGTAATAGTACGAACCAGAAAAGAAATCAGGCGTTCAAGCGGCGTCTATGTTCGTTTTGACGAAAATGCCTGCGTTATAATAGACAAAGAAAAAAAAGAGCCGAAAGGCACAAGAATTTTCGGCCCGGTGGCGCGCGAATTGAAGCAGATGGGATTTTTGAAAATAGCTTCGCTGGCGCCGGAAGTGCTGTAATATAAAATTATGAAAATAAAAAAAGGCGATAAAATTAAAATATTGGCGGGTAAAGATAAGGGAAAAACTGGAAAAGTTTTGCAGATTTTTCAATCCGCCAATCGCGCCAGCGTTGAAGGCTTGAATCTTTTAATTAAGCATATGAGGCCGAGAAAACAAGGAGAAAAAGGCCAAAGAATAGAATTTCCGGCGCCGATCAATTTATCAAATGTAGTTTTAGTTTGCCCGAAATGCGGCAAACCCGCGAGAGTCGCTTATCAATATCTGGAAATTGAAAAAAACAGCGTTAAGCAAAAAAAGAAAATAAGAATTTGCAAAAAATGCAAGCAAGCGGTAGATTAAGAATATATAATATTATGAGATTAAAAGAAAAATACAAAAAAGAAATAGCGCCAAAAATGGCTGAAAAATTCGCTTATAAGAATCTGATGGAAACCCCCAGGCTTGTTAAGGTTGTCATAAATTCGGGAATCGGAAAAAATGTCAAAGACAAGAATTTTTTAGACAGCGTCATGAGCAGTTTGGAAAGAATAAGCGGTCAAAAGCCGTCGCAGACCAAGTCAAAAAAATCAATTTCGGCGTTTAAAATCAGGCAAGGCATGGTTATAGGAGTGGCTGTGACTTTGCGCGGAAAAAGAATGTTTGATTTTATTGAAAAATTGGTCAGTATAACTTTTCCGAGAATAAGGGATTTCAGGGGGGTAAGCGCGAAAAATATTGATAAACTGGGAAATTTGTCCATAGGTTTTAAAGAGCATATAGCTTTTCCCGAAATTAAAGCCGATGAAGTTGATAATATGCACGGTTTGCAGGTGTGCATTTCAACAACCGCCAAAACATACGATGAAGGCCTTGAATTATTTAAACTAATAGGTTTTGCGTTTAAAACCGAATAAGATTTTATGGCAAGAAAAGCATTGATAGTAAAATCAAAAAGAAAACCGAAATATTCCACGAGAATCGTAAGGCGATGCTGGCGTTGCGGCCGCAATCACGGATTTATGAGAGATTTTGGAATTTGCCGCATTTGTTTCAGAGAGCTGGCGTCAAATACAGATATACCGGGAGTGACAAAATCAAGCTGGTAATAAAATAAAAATTTATGACAGATCCAATAGCAGACATGCTAACAAGAATAAGAAACGCTCAAGCCGTTAATATAAAAACGGTTATCTTGCCTATGAGCAAAGTTAAATACGGAATAGCCAAAATATTGGAAGCCGGAGGCTGGGTTGAAAAAGTCGGAATTGTTAAAACTGAGGCTAAAAAAAATTCAAGCTCTGTTTTTGATGAAATAAAGATTGATTTAAAATATAAAAACGGCGAGCCGGCTATTTCTTGCTTAAAGAAAATAAGCACGCCGGGCCGAAGAATTTACGCCAACAAAGATGAATTGCCTAGAGTATTAAATAATTTAGGAATAGCCATTATTTCAACGCCGAGCGGGTTAATGACAAATAAAGAAGCGAAGAAGCGCGGTATCGGCGGCGAGGTAATTTGCGAAATTTATTAAACATATGTCAAGATTGGGAAAAATGCCGATTGAATTGCCGGAAGGAACTCAAGCTAAAATTGAGAAAGGTTTTATTATTGTCAAAGGGCCGAAGGGCGAGCTTAAAACCAAAATGCATAGCGTTATAAAAACGGAAATAACCGGCAAAGAAATCAAACTGTCAATTGATAATCAGGACGACGGCAAAAGCAAAGCTTTATGGGGATTGTACAGAAGTTTGATTAAAAATATGGTGGTGGGAGTCAACGAGTCTTATACTAAAAAATTGGAGATAAACGGCGTTGGATATAAAGCGGCCGCGAGCGGTTCCAAATTGACTCTTAATTTGGGGTATTCGCATCCTGTGATTTATGAGCTGCCGGAAGGGATAAAAGCGGAAGTGCAGGCGAATGTTATTATTATTAACGGAATTGACAAGCAATTGGTTGGCGAAGTGTCGGCGCAAATCAGAAAAATAAGAAAGCCCGAACCTTATAAAGGCAAAGGCATTAAATATAGCGATGAAATATTGAGGCGCAAAGCGGGCAAAACCGCCGGCAAAGGAGAAAAGTAAAAATCGCGTAAAATTATTATATGGATATAAATAAAATAAAACAAAACAAAAGAATCAGGCGCAAGGGAAGAATAAGGGCGAAAGTCAAAGGCGTCGCCGCTTGCCCCAGATTAACGGTTTTCAGATCAAACCGCGGAATTTACGCGCAAATCATAGATGATGAAGTTGGCAAGACTTTGGTTTCAGCCACCGCCGGAGAGATAAAAAATAAAGGTGATAAAGTAGCTTCAAGTTTGGAAATCGGGAAATTGCTCGCGTCAAAAGCCGTGGCCAAAGGAATAAATAATGTCGTGTTTGACCGCAATGGATACAAATATCATGGCCGAGTGAAAGCATTGGCGCAAGGAGCCCGCGACGGAGGCCTAAAATTTTAAATTAAGCTAATTCAAGAGAATAATATGGCAGAAGAAATTAAAACACAAGATGGCGTAAAGCAGGAAGCTGTCCCCGCGGCGGAAATTAAAAAATTTGAAAGAAAAAGCAATTTCAAATCAAGAAGAGGACCTCAGCGCGGAGGAGAAAGAATGCCTGAAGAATTTGAGCAAAAAATGATTGATATAGCCAGGGTTACGCGCGTTATGGCCGGAGGCAAAAGAATGCGTTTCAGGGCTTGCGTCGCCATAGGCAATAAAAAAGGCAGAGTGGCCATCGGTTTGGCCAAGGGTGCGGATGTGACAATGGCTGTGACAAAAGCCGTGAATAAAGCCAAGAAAAATTTTATTGACATTCCAATCGTCAATGAAACCATACCGCATGAAATTTATCAGAAATTTGGCGCGGCCAAAATTTTATTCAAACCGGCCAAAAAAGGAAGAGGAATTATCGCCGGCGGAGCCGTAAGGGTGCTTTTGGAATTAAGCGGCATAAAAAACATTACCAGCAAAATATTGGGTACCGGCAATAAAGTCAATAATGTGAAATGCGCCATTGAAGCTTTGGGCAATTTAAAAAAGCCTGAAATAAAAAAAGTTAAAATCAATCCGGCGGCGCAAGAGGCGCAAGAAAAGAAAATATAAATTTTAAAATTATGTCTTTATCACTTCATACAATCAAACCCGCGAGAGGATCGTCCAGAAAGAAAAAGAGAATCGGCAGAGGTAATGCCTCCGGACATGGCTCTTACAGCACCCGCGGAATCAAAGGGCAAAGATCAAGAACAGGCGGCAGCAATAAATTAAAAAGATTGGGTTTCAAGCAAATATTGGCCGCCACTCCGAAGAACAGAGGATTCAAATCGGACAAGCCTAAAAATCAAGTTGTCAATCTTAAGGATTTGAATGGCAATTTTTCCGATGGAGCCAAAATCAACGCCGCCAGCCTTTCAAGGGCGGGTTTGGTGAAAACCGACAATGGAAAAATAAAAATTTTAGGACAAGGCGAACTCACTTTGAAGAATTTGGAATTTAAAGGAGTAAAAGCAAGCGAAAGCGTAAAAATTCAAATTGAGAAGATGAACGGAAAGATTTTATAGATATTTTTATGCATGATAAATTGATACAAATCTGGAAAGCGCGCGATTTGCGCAATAGCATACTTTTTGTTTTAGGCATGTTGGCGATTTTTCGTTTGGCCGCGCATATTCCGGTTCCAGGAGTGGACACGCAGGCGCTTAAAGAATTTTTTTCTTCAAATCAAATATTGGGATTGATGAACATATTCGCGGGCGGCGGAATGACTAATTTTTCCATTGTTATGATGGGGGTCGGGCCGTATATCACCTCGTCTATCATTTTTCAGCTTTTAGCCATGATTATTCCCAAGCTGGAAGAGATGAATAAAGATGAAGCCGGCCGGCAGAAAGTCAATATGTGGACTCGCTGGATGACAGTGCCTTTGGCGATTCTTGAAGCTTATGGAATGATTACTTTATTAAGAAGATCGTCTCATTTGATTTTGGGAGATATAAGTTCGTTTGATTTATTCGCCATGGTTATGACTGTGGCCGCCGGAACGGTCTTTTTAATGTGGCTTGGAGAATTGATGACGGAAAAAAAAGTCGGCAACGGAATCTCTTTGCTGATTTTTGCCGGCATAGTTTCCGGCTTGTTGCAAACGGCCCAGCAAGTCGCGGTTACTTTTGATCCGTCAAAATTGTATGTTATTTTAGGTTTCTTGGCTATCGCCATAATAACAATAGTCGGCGTTGTCATCATCAACGAAGGACAGCGCAATGTTCCGGTGCAATACGCCAGGCAGATAAGAGGAAACAGAATGTTCGGCGGAACTTCAACTCACTTGCCTTTGCGGGTCAATATGGCCGGAGTAATTCCGATTATTTTCGCGATTTCCGTGGTGATTTTTCCTCCGATGATAGCGCAGTTTTTCATACGGGCTCGCACCGCTTTTATAGCCAACGCGGCGCAATGGACGATTGAATTTTTTCAAAATCAATTAGTCTACGCTGTTTTGTATTTTTTATTAGTTTTCGCTTTTACTTATTTTTATACGGAAGTTATTTTCCATCCGACGCAGATCGCGGAAAATTTGCAGAAACAAGGAGGTTTTATACCGGGAATCAGGCCGGGCAGGCATACTAGTGAATATTTGGCCAATACTACTCATAAAATTATATTTGTCGGGGCTTTATTTTTAGGCATTATCGCGATTCTTCCTTTGATTTTGAGATATTTCACCGGAATGCAGTCTCTTTCTATCGGAGGAACTTCTTTGTTGATCGTGGTTTCGGTGGTTATTGAAACAGTTAAACAAGTTGAATCTCAGTTGACAATGAGAGAATATGAAGGAATGTAAGATAATTTTTAATTCAGATAAAACGCGAAATTCCCGCTAGTCGGGTTTTTTGTTTGCCTGATTTATGATATAATAATCCATATGAACAAACCAATAGGCAAGCTGTCTCTTGCTAAAAATATGTCAGTAGACAATCTTAATAAAGTGGGCAAACTGTATTTTAAAACAGGCGCGCAAACTGGAGCAAATTTGAAAAAAACTTTGATCGGGATCGGCGGAGGAAAAACAAGAACTCAATTTGACAAGAAGCTTAAAGAATTGGGAATCAGCGGTTCGCAGATAAATAAAAGAAATGCCATTTTAAAGTTGGCTTATGGAGATAAAAAAATTTTTTCATCTGGCGAAGATCAAATTAAAAGAAATTTGAATTTTGCGAGATCGGCAAGAATACGCGAAGAATCCGATAGCATGCGCGGAGGCGTGAGTTTCGCGAAGCAGTATGCCGGAGGAAAAGAAGTGCAGTCTCACGGAGTTATGGGAAATATAGGAGTTGATATTGAAAAAAGAGGAGGAAAAATAGGCTTTGCTTCGGATTATAAAAAATAAATTATGCCAAAAATTGTTATCATTATTTTCGGTCCGCCCGGTTCCGGAAAAGGCACGCAGGCGGAAATGCTGTCCAAAAAAACCGATTGGAAAAAAATTTCAACAGGCGATTTGTTGCGCGCCGAAATAGCGGCCGGAACCGAACTTGGAAAGTCAGCCGGAAAATTGGTTAAAGCCGGAAAATTAGTTCCTGATAAAATCACGATAAGCTTGGTTGAGAAAAGTTTGAAAGGCAAAACGCCGGGTTTTATTTTTGACGGCTTTCCGAGAAATAAAAAGCAATTAAGCGAAATTTTGGCGATATTTAAAAAGATATTAAAGAAAAATGATAAAATTCGCGCTTTGGAGATTGCCGTAAGCGATGATGAAACCAAGCGAAGAATCGGCCAGAGAAAAATATGCTCTTGCGGAAAAGTTTATCACTTGTCTTATAACGCCCCGATCAACAGCGGAATTTGCGATGTTTGCGGCGGCAAACTGTTCACCAGAAATGACGATAAACCAAAAGTGATAGCCGATCGCTTAAAAAATTATCATCATGATTGCGAGCCTTTGCTTGATTATTGGAAAAAACAGGGCAAGCTTGTAAAAATTGACGGCGAGCAGGCGATTAAAAAAGTGCATGAAGAAATTGTTGAAAAATTAAAAGAGTCGGGTATTATAATATGATAACGATAAAAAATCAAAGCGAAATAGAATGGTTGCGCAAAGGCGGGAAAATTTTAGGGCAGATATTGAAAAAAATAATGGCTGAAGCGAAACCTGGAGCCACAACCGGCCATTTGGAACAAATGGCTGATTTTTTAATCAAGAAAGCCGGAGGCAGACCTTCTTTTAAAGGTTTTAAGTCAAACAAAGGCGATAAGCCTTATCCGACTGTTTTATGCACTTGCGTCAATGATGAAGTGGTTCACGCGCCGTCTTTACCCCCGAAAAAATTAAAGTCCGGAGACATTATCAATATTGATATTGGCATGGAATTTCCGTTTTATCCGCGATCTTCGGCCGGCAAGCCGGTTAAAAAAGGATATTATACCGATATGGCGGCCACGGTGGCGGTGGGTAAAGTCGGAAAACAGGCGAACAAGCTGATTAGAGTGGCTAAACAGGCGCTGGCGCTGGGCATAAAACAAGTGAGGCCGGGAAATAGCTTGAATAGCATAGGGAAAGTTATTGAACAATATGTTAAAGCTAATGGTTTTTCAATTGTCCGCGACTTGGTCGGGCATGGAGTGGGGTATGATTTGCATGAAGATCCGCAGATACCCAATTATGATTTGGAAAGCAATGAAAAAATAATTTTAAAACCCGGCATGGTTTTGGCTATTGAGCCGATGGTTAACGTTGGAGATTGGAAAGTTAAAGAAGGGCCTGACGGGCTTACTATTTTAACGGCCGATGGAAGCTTGAGCGCGCAATTTGAGCATACGATTTTAGTCACGGAGACAGGATATGAAATACTGACTAAATATGAATAAATCAAATAAAAAATATTTGGGAGTTGATTGGGGAGAAAAACGGATAGGCTTGGCGCTTGCTGACGGCGAAACTAAATTGGCTACGCCGTTTAAAACTGTTGGAACCGCGGCAGATGTGGAAGAAATAGCGAAATATGAAGAAATTGATGTGGTGGTTGTGGGCAAACCGATGAGCATTGCGAATTATGAATCAAAAATCACCGATGAAAAATATAATAAATTTATAAAAAACTTGGAAGATAAAATAAGCGCGCCGATTGAATTGGTTGATGAACGATTGTCCAGCAAAGCGGCTGACGCTTTGGCCGGAGACAAGAAAACAAAGGCCGGACGAGACGAGATAGCGGCTATGTTGATTTTGCAGAGTTATTTGGACAAGATATAGAATATGGAAGAAACATATAATATCAAAGCTTTGATATTGAATCGCAAGCCATTTTCCGAAAACGGAAGCAGTGTGACAGTTTATTCCGAGAATTTCGGCAAGCTTGAATTGATCGCGCGCGGAACCAAAAAAATAAAATCAAAATTAGCCTGCCATTTGGAGCCGATCAGCTTGTCCGATATTATGGTGGTAAAAGGCAGGCGGCATAATTATATCGGAGCCGTTGAAAGCGAGAATTGCTATGCCAGTATAAAAAATGATTTTGATAAAATAAAAGCCGCCGGCGAAGCCGTGAAAGTTTTTAATCTGATAATCAAGGCCGGCGAGAAGGATCGGGAAATTTTTTATTTGTTGAAAAATTATTTTGATTTTTTGAACGGCGCCGCCGGCAAAACCGATTATGATTTGTCCGCCAAGTTGTTTATTCTAAAATTATTGATTAAGGCGGGACATGGTCCGGAACTGCGTAAATGCGTCGTGTGCGGAAATAAAATACAGCCGCTGGGGAATAGATTTGATCAGAAAAACGGCGGATTCGCGTGCGCCCAATGCCTGCCTCAAAAAATAGCGCTTCAGCCGTCTGTTTCGGAAAACGCCATTAAAATTTTAAGGCTGGCCGGCGGCTTGGATTTTAAAGAATTGAGCAGAATCAGCTTAAATAATAATGTGAAAAAAGAAGTTTTAACCGTTATAAGCTTATTTTTCGCCTATAATTTTTCTTGCTGAAACAAAAAAAATAGTGTAGAATTGATTTATGTTTAGAACTCATACTTGCGGAGAATTAACTGAAAAAGACGCCGGCAAGACAGTAAATCTTGCCGGCTGGGTGCATAGCCGGCGCGACCACGGGGGCTTGATTTTTATTGATTTGCGCGACCGATACGGCTTAACGCAATTGACTTTTGATCCGAAAATAGACAAACAGGCTTTGTCCGAAGCTGATAAATTGCGGAATGAATGGGTGATCGGCGTAAAAGGAAAAGTCGCTCTTAGGCCGGAAAACATGGTTAATAAAAGATTGACTACGGGAAAAATTGAAATTGAATGCGAAGAAATAAAAATTTTGTCAAAATCAAAAACTCCGCCGTTTGAATTGAACGAGGAAAAATGTTCCGACTCCAATGAGGCGTTGCGCTTAAAATATCGTTTTGTTGATTTGAGAAGGCCGAAAGCGCAATCCATGCTGAAAATAAAGGACGAATTTTTCAGGCATGTAAGAAAATATTTTCAAGATAAAGATTTTATTGAAATACAGACTCCGATTTTGGCAAATTCTTCGCCTGAAGGCGCGCGCGATTTTTTGGTGCCGTCCAGATTTTATCCGGGAAAATTTTACGCGTTGCCGCAGGCTCCACAGCAATTTAAGCAACTTTTAATGGTCGGCGGATTAGATAAGTATTTTCAAATAGCTCCCTGTTTCAGGGATGAAGATCCGAGAATGGACCGCCATTATGGGGAATTTTATCAGTTGGACATGGAAATGAGTTTCGCGGAGCAAGATGATATTTTAAAGATTATGGAGCCTTTGATGAAAGAATTAACTGAAAAATTCAGCGGAAAGAAAATAGTCGGCTTGGAAAAAAATGGAAGATTCAAGCAGATACCTTGGCGCGAATCAATGGAAAAATACGGAACCGACAAACCTGATTTGCGTTTTGAACTGGAAATCAAGCCGATCACGGAAATGGCGAAAGACTGCGGATTTTCCGTGTTCGCTCAAGCGATTAAAGCCGGCGGCGCGGTTCACGCCTTGAAAGTGGATGGCGGCGCCAAATTTTCCAGAAAAGAAATTGACGAATTAACTGAAACGGCTAAATCCAAAGGCGCTAAAGGATTGGCGTATATAATTTTAAAAGAAGCTGGAGAATTGCAATCGCCGATCGTGAAATTTTTAGGCGATGAGTTGTCGCGCGGCATTGTTGAATATTTGAAAGGCAAAGACGGAGATATAATATTTTTCGGAGCTGACAACTGGAAAACTGTTTGTTTGAGCTTGGGCGCGGTAAGGAACGAGTGCGCTGCCAAACTTGGCCTGAAAGACAATTCCAAAGCGGCTTGGTGCTGGATAGTTGATTTTCCAATGTATGATTATTCCGAAATAGAGGATGGCAAGATTGATTTCGGGCACAATCCTTTTTCCATGCCGCAAGGCGGATTGGGGGCGCTGGAAAATAAAAATCCTTTGGAAATTTTGGCCCAGCAGTTTGATCTGGTGTTAAACGGCTTTGAAGCTTCGTCCGGCGCCATAAGAAACCATGATCCGAAAATCATGTATAAAGCTTTTTCAATCGCCGGATATTCGCGGCAAGAAGTGGATAATAAATTCGGCGCCATGATCAGGGCTTTTGAATACGGCGCGCCTCCACACGGAGGAAACGCTCCGGGAGTTGACCGCATATTGATGGTGCTTTTGGATTTGGATTCAATCCGCGATATTTACGCCTTCCCAAAAGACGGCAAAGGCAAAGATTTGATGATGGACAGTCCGTCCGAAGTTGAAAAAAAACAGCTGGATGAATTGAATATTAAAATTAAATAATAATTAAAAATATATGCCTAACATCAACAATTCCGCCAAATTCGCGTTTTTTTACATGCTGTCGCTGGTGGCTTTGGTTTTTACCGCGCTGTCAACCGGCATGATAATTTTTCAAATTATCAACAAAACCGTGGCTGATGATTTAAGTTTGGCGCCGGGCGGCTTCGCCCAGGATGCCTTGCGTTTCGCAATTTCCGCCATTATTATCGCGGCGCCGATTTATTTCGTGATGATGCGCTTGATCAATAAAAATCTTTTGTCCGGTGAAATGGAAAAAGAATCCGGCATCAGGAAATGGCTTACTTATTTTATTCTGCTGATTAGCTCGGTTGTCATGATCGGCTGGCTGATTGCCGCTATCGGCAGTTTTTTGAACGGCGAGCTCACTTTGAAATTTATTCTGAAATCTTTAACCTCTATTTTAATTTCCGCTTTGATTTTCAGTTATTATCTATATGACATTAAGCGCGAAGATGTAAGTAAAAATAATAAGACAATTAAAATTTATTTTTATAGTTCAATTTCCATGGCCGCCATTGCGCTGATAGCCGCTTTTTTCTTTATTGATTCTCCGGCGTTGGTAAGAGAACAGAAATTTGATCAGGCCATAATAAATAAATTCAGCCAAATTGACAGCGCCATAAACGCTTATTACGGAGAAAATAAAAAATTACCGGAAAATTTAAAAGATTTATTGAATGGCGGCTCCACTTATTATGTGATTGAAAGCGATTTGACCGATGCGTCTTCAAAAAAAATATTTGAATATAATATTAAATCCGGCGACGCTTACGAGCTTTGCGCGGTTTTTAAGACGGAAAACAAAAGCAAAACCAAAGACGAATCAGATTATGTTGACATCCGCTGGTTGCATGATTCCGGCTACCAATGTTTGAGGCAGAGAGTGGTTTTGCTTGATAATACTAAAACAAGAGCCGATGTCCGTGCCGGTAAGGTAAATAATTAAAAATAAATATATGTTAAAAAAATTTGTTTTTCCTCAAAAATTAGCCAAATATTTAGAAAAATCCGGAATCAAGCATAATATTTTAGAGCATAAAACCGTCTATACCGCTTATGACGCGGCCGCGACAATGGGAAAAAAATTAAGCGAAGTGGTAAAAACTTTGCTGGTTGCGGCGGATAAAAATTATTATCTTGCGATTCTGCCGGCAGACCATAGTTTGGATTTTAAAAAGTTATCGCGCGAAATAAGCAAAATAATCGGCAAAAAAGTGAAAACAGTCCAAATTCCCGGAGAAGAAATTATGGGAAAATTATTGAAAATAAAGGCGGGCGCGATGAGCGCTTTCGGCGGTTTTCATAAGTTGCCTTTGATTTTGGAAAAAAATTTGTTAAAAACTAAAAAAGCCGTTTTCGCTTCGGGAAGTTTCAGACATTCGGTTGAAATGGCGGTTAAAGATTTTGTCAAATTGGAAAACGCGGCTTTGGCAAGCTTCGGCGCGAAAAAGAAAGTAAAAACAGCGAAAAAGAAAAAATAATAGCAGGTAAAATCCCCTTAACCCCATTTGATAAAGGGGGCGAGAATGCTTATGAATTTTAAAATAGACAAATTTGAAGGTCCGCTGAATTTGCTTTTACAGCTTATTGAAAAACAGGAACTTGACATCACGGAAATCAGTTTGGCGAAAATCGCGGACCAATATATTGAATATATCAAAAATTGCGAAAGCATTTTGCCCGAAGAGTTGGCCGATTTTTTGGTGGTGGCCGCGAAATTATTACTGATCAAATCAATGGCGCTTTCGCCGTTTTTGAAAGCCGAAGACGAAGAAGAAATTCTGGAATTTGAAAATCAATTGAAAATGTATAAAGAATTTTTGGAAGCGTCGGAAAAAATTGAAGCCATTATCGAAAAAAAACGGTTCAGTTTCGCGCGAGAATTTAATAAACAGGCTTTTTTGGCAAGCGCGAATATTTTTTCGCCTCCGAAAAAATTAACAGCTTCTGATTTGTCCGCCATATTGGGAGAAATAATCGGCAATATAAAACCGATTGAAAAAATTGAGGAAAAAAATCTTGAGAAAATAGTGAGCATTGAAGAAAAAATTTTGGCGATTCAGAAAAAATTAGTTGACAGGATAAAAATGAGTTTTAACAATATTCTCGCCAACGCTCAAGACAAAACGGAGATAATCGTAAGTTTTTTGGCTTTATTGGAACTTATGAAGCAGAAAGATATCTCCGCGGTCCAAATGATCATGTTCGGAGAGATTGAAATAAATAGAATATAATTATGCCTATAAAATCCAAAATAGAATCGCTTTTGTTTATATCAGCCAAACCCATGGCGGCGAGCCAAATGGCCGAATTATTGAAAGCCGACAAAAAAGAAGTCATAAAAAACGCGGATGAATTGCTCGCGGATTATAAAAACGGCCAAGCCGGAGTGCAGATAATAAAAGACGGCTTGAAATATCAGATGGTAAGCTCGCCGGAAAATTCCAAAATCATCCAAGATTTCATTAAAAATGAAATTGACGGAGAATTATCAAGGCCGAGTTTGGAAGCTTTGACAATCATCGCTTATCGCGGGCCTGTTTCAAAGATTGATTTGGACAGGATCAGAGGAGTTAATTGCGCTTTGATTTTAAGAAATTTGCTTTTGCGAGGCTTGATAGAGGAAAAAATTGATAAAAAAAAGAGCGAAACTTATTATACGGCTTCTTTTGATTTTATCCGTTTTTTAGGATTGAATGACATAAAAGAATTGCCTGATTACGAAAGGCTAAATAAAGATGACACGATTGATAAAATGTTAGAGTAAAATATATGTTTGTACCGGTAGCGGTGAGTTTATTGGTTTCAACAATTTTTTTAAATTTAGGGCTTGTTTTCGGAGGCCGATTTTTAGCGACCAAAAATATTATCGCGGATAAAACCGGATTGATTTTGGGGGACAGCGAATATCGGGCTGATAAAATCATGGCAAAAGTCGCGGAAGAAGTTAAATCAATGCCGTTGCCGCAGTTTCCGCGATTTCAAGAGCTATCTTCAGGATTGCCGCGAAGCGTTGAAAAAGAGTCCGCTTTTAAAATCGTGAATTTTGATTTGGCGGCGGAAAACGGAGCGATTTTGGATTGCCAGAGCGATGATTTGATTTTTGAAAAAAGGCCTGATCGCCCTTGGCCCATAGCCAGCATAACAAAATTGTTCACCGCCTATGTTTTTTTGGATTACAATCCCGGGTGGGATAATATTTATGAGATGAAAGCCTCGGATAAAAGAGAGGGAGGAAAAATTTATTTATTCACGGGCGATAGGGTGAAAATAAAAGATTTGTTTTATTCCGCTTTGGTGGGTTCGGACAATACGGCGGCCGCGGCTTTGGTGAGTTCAACGGGAATGTCGGAAGAAGAATTCGTCGGCAAGGTAAATGAAAAAATAAAAAATTTAGGTCTTAAAAACACAATAATAATTGACGCCGCCGGGCTTAAAGACGGAAATGTTTCAACGGCTCGCGAAATAGCCATATTCGCGAATATAGCTTTAAAATCCGAAGAAATAAATCAAGCGTCTTTGTCAAAAAAATATGAATTTGCCACGGAACAGGGAAGAAAAAAATCCATTTCCAGCACCAATGAGCTGTTGAATATTTTTCCCGAACAAGATGTCCGCATTTTAGGCGGAAAAACAGGGCATATAAACGCTTCCGGATATTGTTTTGTCAGCAAATTCCAAAATAGCTCCGGCAAAGACATTGTGGCTGTTGTTTTGGGAGCGAACAGCGAAGCGGACCGTTTCAGCGAGACAAAAAAATTGGTTGATTTGTATTATCGCGGCAAGCAGTAGCGAACGCTTATTATTTATGATATAATATTAAAATATGAAATCAAAAAAATACATCATAGCCAATTGGAAAATGAATTTGAATTTTTTGGAAACTTTGAATTTGGCCAAGAAATTCAAGAAAAAATTCCATGGTTTTAAAAGCGGGAAAATTGTCATCTGCCCGTCGGCGTTGGCGCTGAAAGACGCGGCAAAAATTTTTAAAGGTTCCGGGGTCGCTGTCGGCGCTCAAAATGTGTTTTGGGAAGAAAAAGGGGCCTACACTGGAGAGATATCGCCGGAAATGCTTGCCGAGATAGGGTGCGAATATGTTATTATAGGGCATAGCGAAAGGCGAAAATATTTGTCCGAGAATTATGAGCTCATAAATAAAAAAGTCAGAGCCGCGGTTAAAAATGAAAAATTAACCCCAATAGTATGCATCGGCGAAAGCTTTGAAGAGAGAAAGACTGATAGGCGGGATTTTGTTTTGGTTGAACAGCTTGAGCAGGCTTTGTCAGGCATTGAAATTTTGGGAGACCAAAAGATTATTGTGGCGTATGAGCCTATTTGGGCCATCGGAACGGGAACGGCCATAGAGCCTTCGGAAGCCGAATACGCGCATAAAATCATCAAGCTCTCGCTGAATGATATTGTCGGCATGAATACGGTGAGCAAAAATTTCAGCATCATTTACGGAGGAAGCATCAATTCCAAAAATGTCGCGAGTTTTTCCGACTTGGAAAATATGGATGGGTTGTTGGTCGGAGGGGCCAGCTTGAAAGCCGATGAATTTTTCAAAGTGGCTAAAGAAATAACAAAATAATTTTTATCCGAATATGCTTGTCCACATAAAAGATCTTGCCAAAGACGGAAAAAAAAGAGGCTATGCCGTAGGAGCGTTCAACATCACGAATTTTGAATCTATTTTAGCGGTCGCTCGAGCCGCCGTTAAAGCCGATTCGCCGGCCATAATACAAGTTTCGGAAGGCGCGATTAAATATATGGGCCTTAAGCCGATTACGCATATAGTTTCAACCGTGGCGAAAAATGTGGCGGCAAGAGTGCCTATCGCTTTGCATCTTGACCATGGTTCAAGTTTTGACACGGTTTTTGAATGCATAAATTCAGGCTTCACTTCCGTGCATATTGACGCTTCAAACTTGCCGTTGGATGAAAATATCAATTTAACCAAGCATGTGGTAAAAGTGGCGCATAACAGGCGCGTTTGGGTGCAGGGAGAAGTCGGGGCCATAAAAGGCGGGCATGGGGATATTGAAGGGAAATTGGATGATATTCCGCTGGCCAATCTGGAAGATGTTATAAAATTCGTTAGAGAGACAAAAGTGGATACCATCGCCGCGGCCATTGGAACGGCTCATGGAGTATACGCCAACGAAGATATTGTTTTTAGTTTGCTGAAGTCAATAAAAAGCAAAGTGAAAATTCCTTTTGTTCTGCATGGCGGATCCGGAATACCGGACGCTAAAATAAGAAAAGCCATAAAGCAGGGTGTGAATATTATCAATATAGGCACTGATTTGAAAGTCGCTTTTTGCCGGTCTTTGATTGAAGTCTGCCTGAAAAATAAAAAAGAAAACGATCCGAGAAATTTATTGAAACCGACCATTGACGCCGTTGAAAAGGTCGTTTTGGCAAAAATGAAATTATTCGGCAGCGCCGGCATGGCCGGAGGAAGCAAAATGGAAACTTAGTTTTGATATTATGTATAACATAATTCCTTTGTTGTTGATTTTAATAAGCTTAAGCGTGGTTATCGCCATTGTGAGCCGAAAATTTTCAGTTTTGGCGGCTTTGGATGTGGAGAATATTCAAGCCGAAAAAGAAGCCAAATTCAAAGAAAGGATCATTTCCAACCGCCTTAAGAGAAATATTATAAAATATTGGGCGAAATTAAGAGGAATTTTAAATCCGGCGCTTGAAATGCTCGCGAATTACGCGAAATCAAGATTGAGCAATCTTTATCAAGCGGATAGGCCGTCCGGCGGATCTGAAGCTGTCTGCAAATTGTTTTCGCAGGCGGAAGAATTGAGAAAACGCGGCGATCTTGATTCGGCTGAAAAAAAATATATTGAAATAATCGGAATGGACAGTAAAAATATAAAAGCTTTCAAAGAGCTTGGCAGGGTGTATTTTGAAAAAAAAGAATTTGAAGAAGCAAGGCAGACATTTGAGCATATATTGAGGCTGAAAAAAGACGATGAAGATATTTATGAAAATTTGGCGCAAATAGCCAAAGAGAAAGGCGATTTGGGAGAGGCTCGCGATGAATATTTGAAATCCATAAATATCAACAAGCAAAACGCTCAGACTTATTTCAGTCTCGCGGAAATTTATCGCGCGATGGGAAAATTTTCCGAAGCCGCGGGCAGTTTGAAAAAATCGCTAAAAATAGAGCCGGCAAATCCGAAATATCTTGACACAATGCTTGAAATCAGTATAATTATAAAAGATAAAGCGTTGGCTCTTGCCTCGTATCAGAAATTGTTAAAAGTCAATCCCGATAATAATAAATTGGCCGGATTTAAGAAACAGATTGATGAAATATAAAAAAATTTTTCAGTTGAGCGATATTCGGCGCAACTGAAAAATTTTTTATTGCCGTTGTAGCTCAGCTGGTAGAGCAACTCCATGGTAAGGAGTAGGTCCGCGGTTCAATTCCGCGCAACGGCTCATGGAGAGACATTAAAAACGGGTCGATACCAAAGCGGTCAACTGGGGCAGACTGTAAATCTGCTGGCTTACGCCTTCGTAGGTTCGATTCCTACTCGGCCCACATAATTTAATAATATAATATTTATGTCGCAAGATAACATGATAAAAATGGAGTGTACGGTTTGCAAGCGCGTTAATTATTTTTCAAGAAAAAACAAAAAAACTCTTAAGAACAGGCTTGAATTGAAAAAGCTTTGCGCGCATTGCAAAAAGCATACTTTGCATAAAGAAACAAAATGAGATGGTTTCAAAACTGTTTCGTAACGAAATTTAGATATTTTTTGCCAAAATTAGGAAAGCAAGCAAAATGATTGAGCCGTAGCATTGGCTACGGTGAAAATCATTTTGCGCGGCTTGACGAAGTTTTGGCAAAAAATGGCAAATTGCAGTAGAAACAGTTTTGAAATCATCTCAATAACATTCCGTTTTGGCGGAACGCAGGCGGGCGTCGTATAATGGTAGTACAGAGGTCTCCAAAACCTCTTGCGCGGGTTCGATTCCTGCCGCCCGTGCCAATTGGGAAATGCGTGTTTATTGGCTTTTTTTATTATATAGTGTATAATGCTTAATAGATGCAAGGCTTTATTAACAATTTAACATAAAACTATGTCAAAAATGACCAAGTCTCAATTGTTAGATGTCATGGCGGCGGAAGTCGGCATGAGCAAAAAAGACACGGCTAATTTTTTGGAAAAGTTAGCCAATTTAGCCTTAAAAGAGGTTAAAAAGAATGGTGAATTCGTAATCCCGGGTTTGGGCAAATTGGTTAAAATTAACCGAGCCGCCAGAATGGGCAGAAATCCTGCCACCGGCGAACAGATTCAGATTAAAGCCAAAACTGTGGTTAAATTCAAAGTGGCTAAAGCCGCGAAAGAAGCGGTATTGTAAAAAAGTAAAACCCCCTTCATCCCCCTTTATAAGGGGGACAATAAAAAACACCCCTGTAAAGGGGTGTTTTTTATTCATGTTCTGTATTGTTTTTATCTGGTTGCTCCCGAGTAGGCTATGGCTCTTACAATATCCCATGCGACTGCGTTTACAGGCGCGTGGCCGTAAATCGCTTTAAAGCTTTTTATCGCGGCTTTTTCGCTGTTTAAATTGCGATTAGCCGGCCTTAAGCCGTATGAGATCACTGTAACCGCCGCGTTGTCATTCGGCTGTTTCATGTCAGGAGAGCGTTTGTACACTTTCTTGAATTCGGCAGTTGCTTTAGTTTCCGCGGCCACGTTGGTCGCGCTCGGCCATCTTCCATTTCCGATTTTAATCACATCAGACCATTCTGATTCTGTTGACGGAATTTTGCCAAAAGCCGATTTGTAAGAATTTACAACTCCGGCTCTTTCTCCGGCTCCCAATATTTTTGTTGTCGGAGTGCCGTAATTCACGAAATTCGTAATAGCTGTTTTAACTTCGGCTGTAATGTTTTTCAGTCCGGCGACCAAATTATTGGTATATTTGGTTTGACTTGCGGTTTCAGCTTTTGCGTCTCGCATTGCTCCGACAGCTGTTAAAATTTGTTCAACACTGTGTCCGGCAATCGTTGCGGCTTCGGCGACTATATTCTTTATTTGATCGGTAGTTTTGGAAGTTACTGTTGATGGCGTTGCGGCGGTTGTTGGAGTAGTAGGAGTGGTGGTAGTAGGTGTTTCAACGGTTGTGGTCGGGGTAGCTGTTTGAACGCCACCTCCGCCACCTCCGCCGGATACCCCCGGAGGATTACAGGTGGTAGAAGTGCTGGCTGACGCGGCTGACAAAGTGTAAGGAGAAGAACATTCTAAAACTCCGCAAGTGGGTAAATAGTATGTTCCGTTTTCATGATAATATGAACTGGCTCCTGTTTGTACGGCGCAAAGCGCGTCGCAGTCATTGGTTGTGGAAGGATAAATTGTGTAGGTTCCTGTTCCGGTCGGGAGAGTAACGTAGCTTGTTCCGGCAGCTGTGTTTAACGCGCAAGCCACATTGGCATTGTTTGAATTTTTGATCAGAAAAGAAATGACACTCGTGTCTGATGATTCAATCTTGAATTTGTTGCTTGCATCAGGATCGGTAACTGTAAGCGCGCCGCTTGAATAAGTCCAACTTGCCGCGTTAGATCCGCTTATAATTGTCAAATCCGCCGTAACATCTCCGGCAACAGATGAAACTGTAATATCCGCGTCGGTAGCAAAATCAGTGGAAGCGGCCAAAACAGGAAGAGCCAAGAATAAAGCCAATACAGTTATCACTAGAAATTTTTTCATAGTTATTTTGCCATAATAATAATTTAAATTATCATTACAGCTCCTAAATTAACTTAATTAGATTTCTAAACCACTATTATCTTTC